>NZ_JAWORD010000012.1:0-168957 GCF_033337665.1 Vibrio sp. Vb2960
CGTTTCAACCACGCAATCAGCAACTTGGACAACATTAACGAGAACGTGAATGCGTCGAAGAGCCGTATCAAAGATACAGATTTCGCGAAAGAAACGACGGCAATGACCAAATCACAAATTCTATCGCAAGCGTCAAGCTCAATCCTTGCGCAAGCGAAACAAGCGCCTAACTCAGCGCTAAGTCTGCTAGGTTAATCAATTTAACAAAGCAAGAAACCAAAGCCAGGCTCATCCCTGGCTTTTTGCTTATTGGCTATAACGATTCAGATGTGTCCTGACAGTATGTTCGATAAGGCATTCATATCGATTAGATGATCTCTTTAAATTCCAATGTTTCTGCGATGGTGGCGCAGAGACACCTGAGTCAAGCAGCTGCGCAAAATGTTGAGTCACAACGCAACCTAACTTCGGGGTTTCGAATCAACTCGGCGAGCGATGATGCGGCAGGTTTACAGATATCGAATACTCTCCATGTACAAACGAGAGGGCTTGATGTCGCCTTAAGAAATGCGCACGACGCTTTTTCTGTTGCTCAAACAGCGGAGGGAGCATTGCACGAAAGCAGTGACATATTGCAACGCTTACGCTCTCTGGGGCTTCAAGCAGCAAACGGCAGTTATGACTCAAGTGATCGGCAAAGTATTCAATATGAGGTCGTAGCGCTGCAAGATGAGCTTGATCGTGTCGCGATCACGACAACATTTGCGGATAAAAACCTGTTTGATGGATCTTATGGTTCACAAAGTTTCCATATTGGCGCGAACGCTAATTCAATCTCTTTGACGTTACGTAACATGCGTAGCCATATCCCAGAGATGGGAGGGCAGCATTATGTTGGTGATGCGGTCGATAAAGATTGGCGAGTCACTAAAGATAACCAAACCCTAAAAGTCGAATACCAAGACAGTAAAGGGCAAACCCAAACGGAATCCATTGGACTCAAATTGGGTGACCGTATAGAACAGGTCGCCACTTACATCAATGCTCAACAATCGATAGTGAATGCTTCAGTAACGGAAAACAACGAACTGCAATTCTTCGCTTCTACGATGAATGCGCCAGAGGGTGTGCTTCTCGATGGGAGTTTAGCGGATGAGCTTGATGTGAGCGCTGGTCAATTAGTCACAATGGATGACATCGATATGTCGATGGCAGGTAAGGCTCAGCTTTCAGTTGGGGTGATTGATGCAGCAATTAAGTACGTTGATTCGCACCGAAGTGAAATTGGCAGCTTTCAGAACCGTGTAAACGGCTCGATGGATAACTTAAATACTGTGAATCGGAGTGTTACAGAGTCCAAGAGTCGAATAAGAGATACAGACTTCGCAAGAGAATCTACGGAAATGGTGCGTTCTCAAGTGCTCCAAGATGCGACAACAGCATTATTGGCTCAGGCAAAGCAAAGGCCGAGTTCGGCACTTGGATTACTTAGCTGAGCGGATTTCATTGATGTAAGTCGATTAGAAACAAAATTTCAGGTAATAAAAAACGCTGCCAATGGCAGCGTTTTTTCGTGTTCGATTAAGTAAAAATTACTTAGTTACACGTAGAACTGGAGTTTCACCAACAGTTACAGAACCAGAAAGCTTGTTTAGCTCTTTGATTTCGTCCATGTTAGAGATAACAACTGGAGTTAGCGTTGACTTCGCTTTCTCTTCTAGAAGAGCTAGATCGAATTCAATTACAGTGTCGCCAGCTTTAACAGTTTGACCTTCTTCAGCGATACGCGTGAAGCCTTCGCCTTTTAGTTCAACTGTGTCGATACCGAAGTGAACGAAAAGCTCAACACCGTCGTCAGACTCGATAGAGAACGCGTGGTTAGTTTCGAAGATCTTACCGATAGTACCGTTTACAGGAGCTACCATTTTGTTGCCTGCTGGCTTGATAGCAATACCGTCACCAACGATTTTCTCAGCGAAAACAACATCTGGCACGTCTTCGATGTTTACAATCTCACCAGAAAGTGGCGCGATGATTTCGATAGCACCAGCGTCAGCGCTGTCATCAGATACAAGCTTCTTAAGTTTGTCAAACAGACCCATTGTGTCATGCTCCTAAGGTTTGGTTTTATTCTGTCGAATTATAGTATACCAATATAGCTCATTAGACGACTTTTTTCGCCGTCTAATGGCCATTAAGTATTGAATTACTTGGTACTACCGATTACTGAGCTTTCTCAGCAATAAACTTTTCTACCACGGCTTCGATTTCTTCTGCTGTCGGTAGAGAAAGGGCTTCTTCAGCCATTGCTTTCACTTCTGCGAAGTTAGAGTTACGAACTACTTTCTTCACTTTAGGGATTGAAATGCCGCTCATTGAGAACTCGTCCAGACCCATACCTAGAAGTAGAAGTGTTGCACGCTCGTCACCTGCAAGTTCACCACACATACCAGTCCATTTACCTTCTGCGTGAGAAGCGTCGATAACTTGCTTGATCACTGTAAGTACAGCTGGTGATAGTGGGTTGTATAGGTGAGAAATCATCTCGTTACCACGGTCAACCGCTAGCGTGTACTGAGTTAGGTCGTTTGTACCGATAGAGAAGAAAGACACTTCCTTCGCTAAGTGGTGTGCGATCGCAGCAGCAGCAGGAGTTTCAACCATAACACCGATTTCGATGTTTTCGTCGAACGCGTGGCCTTCAGCGCGTAGCTCTTCTTTGTACTCTTCGATCGCTTTCTTAAGCTCACGGATTTCTTCGACAGAGATGATCATTGGGAACATGATACGCAGTTTGCCGTGTGCAGAAGCACGTAGGATGCCACGTAGCTGATCACGAAGGATTTCACGACGATCTAGACTGATACGTACAGCACGCCAACCTAGGAATGGGTTCATCTCTTTTGGAAGATCCATGTATGGGAGATCTTTATCGCCGCCGATATCCATAGTACGGATGATCACAGCTTGACCGTTCATTGCTTCCGCAACTTCTTTGTACGCTTGGTACTGTTCTTCTTCAGTTGGTAGCGCAGTACGGTCCATAAATAGGAATTCAGTACGGTACAGACCAACACCTTCACCGCCGTTACGAAGGATACCGTCACAGTCTTTCACTGTACCGATGTTACCGCAAACTTCTACACGGTGACCGTCAGTCGTTTCTGCGTGTAGGTCTTTCAGTTTCGCTAGCTCTTCTTTTTCAGCTAGGAATGCTGCTTTAACCGCTTTCGCTTCTTCTAGCTCAGCTTCTGATGGGTTAACAACAATCTTGTTGTTCATTGCGTCAAGAATCAGCATGTCGCCATTCTTAACTTTCTTCGTGATGTCGTTAGTACCAACGATAGCTGGAAGCTCAAGTGAGCGAGCCATGATTGAAGTGTGAGATGTACGACCACCAATGTCACAAGCAAAACCAAGCACGTAGTCTAGGTTAATTTGTGCAGTTTCAGATGGCGTTAGGTCGTAAGCAACAAGAATTACTTCTTCGTTGATATCGCTAAGCGAAACAATGTTGATGCCTAGTGCGTTCTTAACAAAACGAGAACCGATATCGCGGATGTCAGTTGCACGCTCTTTTAAGTATTCGTCGTCTAGAGACTCAAGAGCACATGCTTGCTCTTCGATCACTGAGTGGATAGCGTGATCAGCAGTCATCTTGTCGTTTTTGATAAGTGCTAGGATTTCCTCTTCTAGCTCTTCGTCTTCAAGAAGCATGATGTGACCTTCAAAGATCGCTTCTTTTTCTTCGCCAAACGTTTCAAGCGCTTTTTGCTTGATAGTTTCTAGCTGAGCTGCAGATTTGTTACGAGCGTCAAAGAAACGCTGAACTTCAGCTTCTACTTGATCGTCAGAAATAGTGTTTGTGTTTAGGACAATTTCATCTTCTTGAAGTAGTAGTGCTTTACCGATTGCAATACCAGGAGATGCTAGGATGCCTGAAATCATAGCCTTACCTTAAGTTTGGTCAACTTTATAAAACGGGAGAATAATGGGTGCGCTAACGAATAGTTTTAGCTTAGTTTTGAGCCTATTTCCAACGAAGCCATTTTGCTTTCACAAAATGGCTTCTGGAGTAGGAGACCGGATTAGTGTAGTTGGTCCATTAGAGCAACTAGGTGGTCAACTGCTTGCTGAGCTTGTGGGCCTTCAGCAGAAATAGTAACTTGAGTACCTTTTACTAGGCCTAGTGTTTGTAGTTTGAACAGGCTCTTAGCGCTAGCGCTTTTACCGTTAGAAGTCACAGTGATGTCTGCGTCGAATGCTTTTGCTTCTTTAACAAACTGTGCAGCTGGACGAGTGTGAAGGCCGTTTTCTGCTGTGATTTCTACTTGCTTCTCGTACATGTGATATACCCCAATAAATGTATTTTTTTGTTAGTTTGTGACCAGATTTTAGCTTAACTGCTTTACATCTTGTGCGCTAGCACGGGAAGAGTTCAAAGCGCGTCAGTTCTGATACTAGTCAAAAGTTTGGTAACTACGCAACTGTTTGCGTGCGTAATCACTTTGAAACCTTTTTGTGTTCTGCTTCTTTATTTTGAAGCTAGAAATAAAACACCCTGATATTACCAAAGGTAGGGCAGGGATCAACAAAAAAGCCCCTAAACGGGGCTTTTTTAAACTAAAAATTGATTTGAACACATATTATTGTTGGTTCTCTTTTTCGGTAAAGATACCTGCAAAGAGTGCTGTACTTAGGTAACGCTCACCGGAACTTGGCAAGACAGTTACAATTGTTTTTCCTTCAAATTCAGGTAGTTCCGCAAGTCGGTTCGCTGCAACAACCGCTGCGCCAGATGAGATACCAGCTAGGATACCTTCCTCTTCCATTAGGCGACGAGCCATCTCAATCGCTTCTTCTGAGGTAACTTGCTCAACACGGTCAATAATGTCTAAATCGAGGTTACCAGGGATGAAACCAGCACCGATACCTTGAATTTTGTGTGGGGCAGGTTGGATTTCTTCGCCAGCAAGTGCTTGTGCAATAACCGGAGACTCTGCTGGCTCAACTGCAACAGAAGTGATGGCTTTGCCTTTTTCACCTTTGATGTAACGGCTAGTACCTGTAATAGTACCGCCCGTACCAACACCAGCAACGAATACGTCGATTTCACCGTCTGTCGCTTCCCAAATCTCAGGGCCCGTAGTCTTTTCGTGGATTTCTGGGTTCGCTGGGTTGTCAAATTGTTGAAGAAGTAGGTACTTCTCAGGGTTGCTTGCTACGATTTCTTCTGCTTTAGCAATCGCCCCTTTCATGCCTTTCGCCGCTTCAGTCAGCTCAAGGTTCGCGCCTAGTGCTTTTAGTAGCTTACGGCGTTCTAGGCTCATTGATTCAGGCATGGTCAATGTTAGCTTGTAACCGCGAGCAGCCGCTACGAATGCTAGAGCAACACCAGTGTTACCACTGGTAGGTTCTACAAGCTCTACACCTGGCTTAAGAAGGCCCGCTTTCTCTGCTTCCCAAATCATGTTTGCACCGATACGGCACTTAACACTGAAGCTAGGGTTACGCGCTTCAATTTTTGCGAGAACTTTGCCTTTACTTACTTTGTTTAGACGAACGAGAGGTGTATTACCAATAGTAAGAGAGTTATCTTCGTAGATTTTGCTCATAGTGATGTTCCTTCATTACACGTTGTGTGAATATGGATAGAAGAATATGCGGTATGAAAAAAAGGGAAAAGGATTAAAAAGTTATATCTTATTAGGTTGGCCCAGAACTTGATAAAAGAAAAGGGAAAAGCTGGCGCTGATCCCTTTCCTTAATCTCTAATCGACTATCGTTGGTGCTTAAACTCCGCGACCCACATCGCGGTTGCACCACATATTGCTACAGGCATGACAATGAGGTTCAAAATTGGAATCGTTGTAAATACTGAAACCAACACACCAAAGCCATAGGCTTTACCTTGCTTTTGTTTCAATTTGTAACGCATGTCGTTAAATGGGATTTTATGGTTATCAAACGGGTAATCACAATATTGAATCGCGAGCATCCAGGCGGTAAAGATAAACCATAAAAATGGGCCTACTGTTTGTCCAAGGGCAGGGATGAGCAATAATAGGAATAGGCCTATTGCTTTAGGTAATATGTAAAGGAGCTTTCTCCACTCACGAGCTAAAACGCGAGGAACATCTTTCAGGACGGCAGTGAAACCATCATCATTTACTTTTTGTCCCGTTAAGTACTCTTCCACTTTTTCAGCCAAGAGGCCATTGAATGGCGCGGCGATAAAGTTCGCGAGCGTGCTGAAAAAATAGGAGAAGGTAGCGAGTATCGTCAGAGCGAGTAAAGGCCAAAGAATGTAAGTTAACCAGGATAAAAACTCAGGCAGCTGCCCAATCCAGCCTTCTATCCATATATTAAGGTTTGAAAATAGATAGAAGATGGCACCACCTACAAGCAAGATATTTGCAAGTAGAGGTAAGATGACAAAGCGCCTGATTTTAGGGGCAAGTGCCAATTGTATCCCGTATAGAAAATAACCGAACCCGGTTCTCTGCTGATTGTTTTGCTTCATGTCTATTTTGGCTTCGTGTAAATGAAAACTCATTGTACCTGTGAGGACTTTTCTTTCAATGCCCTGACAAATGACGTCTTGTTAAGTGGAATCGTGGCAAGAATCACAACAAAAAACGGAACTTCTTGCATTAAGTTGTTCTAAATCTACATATAGTTTTGGTAAAGTAAACGTATCATTCAGATTTATTGCACTTGGGTTGCTGCTCAAGGAACTGCGAGTAGTAAAAACAAGTATATTGAGAGTAAATAATGCAGGAATTGCGATTCGTACTCATTGTTGTTGGCGCATTAGCCATCGCGGCATTACTGTTTCATGGTTTATGGAGCAGTAAAAAAGAAGGCAAAGCAAAGTTTGGTAACAAGCCACTTGGTAAGCTGGATGTTGACCAAGAAGACAAAAATGATCTTGTTGAGAAAGAACGAGACTTCGCTCCCGCTCCTGAAGATGACTTTGAGATCATTCGCAAAGATCGCAAAGAACCAGATTTTGGGATGGCGAATTCTTTCGACAACAAGTTTGAATCTGACCCGTTATTCGGTGGCCCATCTGAAGTCAAACAGACGCAGCAGGAGCCGGATGACATCCCTTCATTTGTTGCAGAAAAAGATAAAGAAGAGGACGTTGAGCCTGTTGTTCAAGCAACAGTAGCTGAAGAGCCATTCCAGCCCGCTGTGGAAGAAGACGCTATTCCCGCCGCGTTTGATATTACGGAGAAAGAACAGCAAGTCGAAACGGTTAGTGAGCCTGTCGTTGCAGAGCCTAAGGAAGAGCCAAAGCCAGAACCTGAAATGCAAGTGATTGTATTGAATGTGCACTGTGCTGGTGAAGAGCCATTTGTTGGTACTGCTTTATTTGAAAGTATGCAACAAAACGGTCTAATTTATGGCGAGATGGATATTTTCCACCGTCATGTCGACTTGTCCGGTAACGGCAAAGTGCTGTTTAGCGTCGCTAATATGATGCACCCTGGTACGTTTGAACATGCTGATCCTGCTGAGTTTACAACGAAGGGTATTTCATTCTTCATGACATTGCCTTGTTATGGCGAGGCTGAACAGAACTTCAACTTAATGCTCCGAACTGCGCAGCAAATTGCTGATGATTTAGGTGGTAACGTACTTGATGACCAGCGCAACTTAATGACGCCAGATCGTTTAGCATCTTATCGACGTCAAATAGTTGAGTTTAATGCCGCTAACGCATAATCTTAACAGCAAATAATAATAGGGCTCCGGATGGAGCCCTTTTTCTTGGATTTCCCAACCTCACCGATTGAAAATACACGGGGCTTTACTATGTCTGAATCAGTACTTCAGCGACTAGAAGAACTAAAAGAGTCGTTGCATTACCACGCTGTGCGTTACTACGTGGAAGATAACCCAGAGATCCCTGATGCCGAGTACGACCGTTTAATGCGAGAGTTACTGGATATTGAATCTGAGAACCCTGACTTAATAACCGTAGACTCGCCAAGCCAACGTGTCGGTGGACAGCCTCTCTCTGCGTTTAGCCAAGTGACACATGAAGTACCGATGCTTTCGCTTGATAACGCGTTTGATGATAGTGAACTCGATAGTTTCCACAAGCGCGCACAAGAGCGCGTGGGCAGCCAGAGTGTGAAAGAATACTGTTGTGAGCCTAAATTGGATGGACTCGCCGTAAGTTTGTTATATGAGAATGGCGTGTTAGTTCAGGCGGCCACTCGAGGCGATGGTACTACGGGTGAAAACATCACAGAGAATGTGCGTACGATTAAAGCTATTCCTTTAAAACTCAGGGGTAATGACTGGCCAAATCGTCTTGAAGTTCGTGGTGAAGTCTTTATGCCGAAAGCTGGGTTTGAAAAGCTCAATGAATTAGCAAGGAAGAAAGGCGAGAAAATCTTTGTGAATCCACGTAACGCTGCGGCAGGTAGCTTACGACAATTGGATTCACGTATTACGGCTTCTCGTCCGCTTAGCTTCTATGCATACAGTGTAGGCGTGGTGCAAGGCGCAGAATTGGCAGCAAGTCATTACGAACGCTTTTTGCAAATCAAATCTTGGGGACTGCCAATGTGTCCGGAAACTAAGCGAGTTGAAAGCTTGGCGGATGTAAAAGCTTACTACCAAGATATATTGCAGCGTCGTGATGCCCTCCCTTATGAGATCGATGGTGTCGTTATTAAAATTGACGATATTGCCGTGCAAGAGCGTCTGGGGTTTGTTGCTCGCGCTCCACGTTGGGCGATTGCCTACAAATTTCCAGCACAGGAAGAAATGACGACACTGAATGAAGTGGAGTTCCAAGTCGGTCGCACTGGTGCGATTACACCTGTTGCTAAGCTAGAGCCTGTATTTGTTGGCGGGGTAACGGTAAGTAATGCGACGCTTCATAACGCAGATGAGATAGAACGTCTGCAGGTCAAGATTGGTGATCACGTTGTGATCCGCCGTGCTGGCGATGTTATTCCGCAAGTCGTATCTGTCATCAAAGAGCGTCGACCAGAAACAGCTCGAGATATTGTTTTCCCAACTCAGTGTCCTGTTTGTGGTTCGCATGTTGAGCGGATCGAAGGAGAAGCGGTAACACGTTGTATGGGGGGCTTAGTTTGCCAAGCCCAACGCAAACAAGCGCTAAAACACTTTGTTTCTCGTAAAGCGTTAGACGTTGACGGTTTAGGCGATAAAGTGATCGAGCAGCTTGTTGATCGTGAGATGGTGAAAACTCCTGCTGACTTGTTTAAGTTATCAGCGGGGATTTTAACCGTACTAGATCGCATGGGGCCAAAGTCTGCGCAGAATATTGTGAATGCGTTAGAAAAATCCAAAGAAACAACTTTACCTCGGTTTTTGTATTCACTGGGGATCCGTGAAGTTGGCGAGGCAACCGCAGCAAACTTAGCAATGCACTTTAAAACGTTGGGAGCGATCCAAAATGCTACCGAAGAGCAGTTGATTGAAGTGCAAGACATCGGTGCTGTGGTTGCTCAACATATTACGACTTTCTTTAGTGAAGAACAGAACCAAGCGGTGGTTAAAGATTTGCTTGAACAAGGAATTCATTGGCCAGAGATTAATACTACTGAGCAGGTGGGGGAATTACCATTAGAAGGTAAAACAGTAGTATTAACGGGAACACTTTCTCAACTGGGGCGTACAGAAGCCAAAGAAGCCCTCCAAGCACTGGGGGCTAAAGTGACGGGTAGTGTTTCTAAGAAAACCGATATTTTGTTTGCTGGTGAAAATGCAGGTTCGAAGCTCGCAAAGGCACAAGAACTGGGTATCGAAATTAAAACAGAACAAGACTTACTCGAACTGATGAATTAAGTCTTCTCAAAAAAGCTAAAAAATAACTAAAAGCCCCGTATGGTAAGCATGCGGGGCTTTTTCTTGTTCATAATTAAGTGTTTTTTTATTGAGTAATTGATGCCTTTGTTCTTTTCAGTGATCAAGATCGAACCTTGGGTTATTGGTTTTTTTGGCTTTTTTAGTCTGCGAGTGACTTCAAGTTGATACTTTTAAGTTCAATTTAAGCGTTTGATTTTAAATGATAATTTATTGTGTAGTGTTGATGTTGTTAAAAATAAGATCTGGATCAATAAGTTATATGGAATTTTGGAGTGGCTCATATTTTTTTAGAAAAAAAATAAGTTCCATTTGGATGTTTTTAGCTGCGAAGTTAGTCTTAATCACGTGGATACACGGTGTGTATGCAGGAACTAAAAAAAGCCAAATTAGAAATAATGAGGTTTGATCAGGAATTTACTTCTCTCCTTCGGCGGCCAACTAAAGGTGAGATAGAAAAATACAGCTATATCCATTTTTAGGAGTTTTTCCATGGACAAATTTTTTAAGGTTTCAGCGTTAACCGCAGCAATGTTTGGTGTTGTTGCTGTCGCTCCAGCTACAGCGTCTACTGAAAGTGCAGCAGGTGGCGAGTACGTAGAGAAAGTGAACGAATTTATGCAAGACTCAAGTCTGAATGCATTATTCATAGTTGATACTCGTTCACGAACTCGTACAACAGGTAAGCCCGGCGGTGAAAATGGTGACCGTTGGAGTCGTCTAAACTACTCTTCTTACAACGCAATTTTAGACTTCACTTCTGGCTACCACGATGGTTGGGTGGGCGCAGATGTTGCGGCTTACTACTCTGGCGATCTTTACAACGATAGTCTTTACAATTCAAACGAAGGCTACCTATGTAACGAAATCTCAACTTGTAACAACCTAGACTGGGGTGCAGGTGATGGTCAGCAGCTTAAAGTTTACAAAGCAGCGCTGAAATTCAAAGCAAACGAAAACTTTAATGCTCGTTTCGGTATGTTACAGGCTGGTGGTAACGGTACAATCGGTAACGTTTGGAGCTTTGTACCTGGTACTTACCGTGGTTTCGAACTGAACGCTAAACTTGGTGATTTCAACCTAAGCTACTTTGGCGCAGACCAATTTACAGCACCTTGGCTGCTTCACGAAGATGATTACGCACCAGCGCTTTGGTCTGACACTTCATGGAGCTACCTACACTCTCTAGGCCTAAACGGTAACCTAACTGACAGCTTGTTTATGCAACTTGGTTTGGGTCAAGCTACTGGCGTTCAATATGCAAATGGTGTTGACTGGGGTGCAGGTCAAGTAACTAGCTACCACAACGAAACCGACAACACTTCTTACAAGGCTTACTTGAAGTACACTGTTAGTGACCGTACAACTCTAGCATTTGATTTCTACGGTGTTGACGATGATGTGAAATACGATGGTCTAGGTTTCCACACTGGTCTATCTTTGAATCAATCTTTCGGCAAGCTAGCTTGGATGTCTGAGTTGCGCTACACAGACACAGATAACCGTGCGGACTTCGTTCCTCGTACTATTCATACATATGGTATGAACAATGGTACTTGGTCTCAGTGGTGGGACGCGCTGTCTGACTGGAACAAAGCGGGTGAGCTAGCATGGTACAACCGTCTATCTTACAACCAAGGTAACGGCTGGAACTACTACCTAGGCTTTGGTTACGGTACTGGCGCTGACTCTGCAGCAAGCGGAGCATCAGGTGACTGGGATTACGAAAGCGAATACGCAGTTAACGCAACAGTATCTTACTCACTACAAAGTGGTGCGCTTAAAGGTTCTACCATTCGTTTACACGGTACAATCCTAGAACGTGATGAGTACGCAGGTGCTGGCGATGCGGATGAAACAGACTTACGTCTACAAGTTCTTATCCCTTACAGCTTCCACTAATACTTAATGAGATAATAAAAGGAGCCGCTAGGCTCCTTTTCTATTTCACTTCTCGGCCGTCGTATATTTTGCAATATAACGGTGGCAACATATGTACATTACCGTTTGGCAACTCACACTTTATCTCTGGACCTAACGTACGACCACCGGATGCACCATTAGCATGAGTGGTTAACGGAATTATGGCAAAAGATATTACTAATAGACCAGATAAAAATCTCATAATAATCACCTTAATATAAACTTTAAATATCTACGTGCTTGTATAAACCGTGACTACGCAGAAAGGCAAGGTTGAATAGGGCTCTTATATCAAACTAAGCTCTTACTTCTTTACTATTCCCATTCCCCACCTCTAAATCGACACATTTCACTTGGAATATTCGTAACGTCGCCACTTGGCATCTTACATTCGACTATAGGTCCCAAATTAGTTGTACCGCCGTTTCCGTTGTTGTAGGCAAAGGAAGAAAAAGAAAAAATACCGCACAACATTAAAAAGAGAAGCTTATTCATAGTACATCCTCTTACTTACCAAATAAAAAGCACTCAACTTAAATGCTTATGCGTTAAGTATGTATCCGAGGATAAAAAGATCAAAAAATAATTCAATAAAGTTTTATTTTTTAAAATAAATTTAGATCGATAATTTACCTATATATATTTCTATCTTATTGATTGTCGTGTGTTGAATAATTAAATAATAGGAAATGTGAGGTAGGGTATTAATAATATTACTAATACTTATTTTTTTCTCGATTTTAATTAAGGTAATGAAATGAAAGCAGTTGTTTAGATTAAAGTAATGGAGCATGATTTGCCCCATTACTTTGGCATAAATTAATTAGAATCAGGCTCAATGATTAAAATAATACCTTCAACATCGGTGATTCTTACGCGGGTACCGGCTGGAAGTGCTTGATCCGATTGTGCGGACCATGTGGTATCGGCTACCTTGATGCGATTGAGTCCGACGGAAAAGTCTTCTTCAAGGATAAGAGTACGCCCAATTAACTGCTTGTACTTTTGGTTCAGATCTCTTTCTTGGTCTTCTTGCTTGTCTTTAGACCATTGTCGTCGCCACCAAAGCCAGGTGGTGATTAAGCTGAAGCTTGCAAAGCAAAGCCATTGCAATTGCCAGCTCATTGGCAAAACGGTCATGAGTGCTCCAACGATAAGTGCAGACATCCCGAGCCAGAGAAAATACCCTGCGGTACCAAGTAGCTCAACTGCTAAAAGAGCAAAGCCAAACGCTAGCCAATGCCAGAAAGAGATACCTTCCAACAAACTAAAAAAGTCCATAAATTATTCTTTATCTTGCTGCTTAAACATTTCTGCTATCCCTGCAACCGAGCCCATTAGTCCGGTTGCTTCTAATGGAAGCATAATGATTTTACCATTTTCGGCTTGACCAATGCTCTTGATCGCTTCGGTATAACCCTGTGCAATGAAGTAATTGACGGCTTGCATGTCACCTTTTGCAATGGCTTCGGAAACCATGTAAGTCGCTTTTGCTTCTGCTTGCGCGGCACGCTCACGTGCTTCTGCATGGAGAATAGCAGACTGCTTTTCGCCTTCAGCTTTTAATATCTCTGATTGTTTATGACCTTCGGCCTTTAATATCTCAGCTTGGCGAACCCCTTCTGCTTCAAGAATTTCCGCACGCTTATTACGCTCGGCTTTCATTTGCGCATTCATTGCAGCGGTCAGATCGGCTGGTGGCTGGACATCTTTAATCTCAATTCGTGTGACTTTTACGCCCCAAGGGTTTGTTGCTTGGTCAACAATCGCCAACAGCTTAGAGTTGATCATGTCGCGTTGGCTCAGCATTTCGTCCAGTTCCATTGAACCTAAAACGGTACGAATGTTGGTAAGGGTCAAGTTTCTAATAGCGTGTTCTAAATCGTTGACTTCATAAGCCGCTTTGGCAGCATCGATCACTTGAACAAATCCGACAGCGTCAATAACCACGTTAGCGTTATCTTTTGAAATGACCTCTTGCGCAGGAATATCGAGAACGCGCTCCATCATATTTACTTTTTGACCAACTTTATCAACGAATGGAATGATCAAGTTTAAACCCGGCTTTAATGTGTGGGTGTAGCGTCCGAAGCGTTCAACTGTCCAGTTGTTTCCTTGCGGAACCGTTTTAATGGCTGAAGATAAGATAACGACAGCAAGAACGACGAAAATACCGATGGTGATCAGTGAATCAATTGGCATGAGTTATTCCCTTAAGTGCATAATGTTCGATCCATTTTTACCTATTTATAGACAATAGACAATTGAAGTTCTGAGACCTTTGAGAGGTTATTGGTTTTTATATGACAAAGGCCGGAAACACCGGCCTTTGTCATGGCATGGTTTTACTCTCGCTATTTTGCGGGGTATTCAATCCAACTTGAACCATCAAGAGAAACATAATACTTCCCTTGTACTTCAATCACAGTAGAGCCTGAGTTCTGCGCGACAACTCGTGTTTCTGGTAGGTTCTCTGTCAATATTGAAGGGCTAAACGTCTTACTTTGATAAATGTTTTTATCTAGGATATTCGAAACGAGCTGCGACAATGCCAGATAGCTAGATGGCTCGCTTACGTGTTCGGTGTTGCCCTGACGCTGAATTCCTTCTCCGAAGATTTTAATTCCTACCGGTGTATGAATGATTGTCGGTGCAGGAATTTCTCGCATACCTGAAATTTGCATGCGGTCTCCTCGCATACCACCACCATGTTCTGGTACCAAAGCGACAACGATGTTGCGTTTTGAGGACTCTAAGGTTTTAAAGAACGCGTGGAGATCATCAAGCAAATTCTTAAGGCGCATTTTGTAGCTAGCAATAGATGTGCTTGAGTTCGCATTGATGATCCTGTTGCCATCATGTAGTGAAATTGAGTTGTAGAGTGCCACGACTTTGTCGTCACTACTGTTAAGTCTTTGCTGCCACCAGTTATCCAATACTTGCTTATCGCGGAAGATCGAAGAGCCATCAAAAGATTTTTGGTAAGGAGTTAAGCCTTCTTGAGACATAAGAGCCCCTTGTAAGTCGCCGTCTTTTTTGATCAATTCAAGGAAGCTATCAAAGACACCATTGTGGTTCATCAGTAAATTTTCTGTGAAGCCTAGTTCTTTCAAACTTTCGAACAAGTAGCACTGCTTTGATGGTGCTGGCTGGAACAGTTGACTGTGTTCTTGTTGACCACAATTGGCTCGTAGCAGACGAATGACAGCAGGCCCACTGTATGACGTAGCGGAGCTAAAATTGTCGAACATGATGTCAAACTCTTTGAACAGAGGATGATCAGCCAGTCCTGCAATTTCGATGTCATCCCACGCGACCGAACAAATACTCAAGAACAGCAAATCAAAAGGAGCATCCATTGCGCTGTTGGTATCGAATGTCACATGTCGGGAAGCTTCTTTAGAAAAGAAATCTGCAGTTAACGTGTTGAGACTGGCATCATTAATTTCCGTTATTTGAGGTTGTTTGCTAGCAGTAACCTCGGTTGTTGGCTGTTGTTGGGCTACTTCTGCAGCCACTGTTGTCTGAGGTTCAGTCGTCATAGGAATACTTATATAGACCATCGCAATAACCACAAAGACTGAAACCCTAACAAACTTGCTCAAAATAAAGTACGCACCACACAAAGCGAGCAATCCGAGTATTGCTTGGAATGATAAAAATCGTCCCAAAAGCTCGACCAGATAACTCGATTCAAACTGCATTAACTGTCCCGCTTGAGCCCAAAGACGGTTTAGAGGAGGTAGGTAAGAATCGTAATGCAAGAGCCACGCTGCGGCGACAAATGAAACGATATGGCGCACCGCATTTAGGCTTTTCATCGAGATAGGAAGCAGGATTAAGATCAACAGCGCAAAGTTTTCCATTGGATGGAAATCGATGATTCCTTGAAAATAGAGCGCTGTTTTTGCGATAAAGTAAATGTTCCACCAGCCCAATCCTATAGTGAGGGGGGTAGAGTCATGAGAATGCGATGTCATTACTTAAGCTTCTTGGTGTTAGTGGCTGATGTATCTAGCTCAAAATAGCGCGAGCGTTTTAAGTGTTTGTGGTAAAAGCGTCGGGTAGCGTTTACTAGGTCACGTAGAAAGTATCCTAGGAGTAGGCCAATACCTGAACTGATACTCACGGTCAGTAAAAAATCGTTAATATTCATGAACGTTCCTTGAGCTCAATGGTTTTTTTCACAGCAAACAAAGGAGGAACATCAACCATAGAATTAATGGCGTTATGGAATATTTTCCTCTCTGTCGCCAGAGCTGAAACGTCGTCGGATATGACGGCTTCATCTTGAACGATGAATTTTAACTCTGTTTCGATATCTAATTGAGTATCAAACGTGTGAGTTGAGTGAAATAAGTCTCTCACTGGGAACTCAAATATATTGTTGAGTGCAATGTCAATATCGCTATGTCGAATAGCACTGAACAAGACATACAGAGCTTTGTTGCAGGCTGTCACAACGTCGCCATCTCTTCGAATATGGCAAAGACGTAAACATTCCTCTGCCGTCATGCCTGGTAATAAGTTCAGCTTGATAAGCGCAAAGTTCACATTTGAGTGTGTTGAGTGGGAAATGACGTCAATACAGTATTGGCTAAAGTCCTGGTTTTGTAAGTAGCCTTTGCTACCAAACTTAAGGTCATACTTTAAGAGCGCCTCTAAACTGTCAGGAATTGGACGCGTAAGCATCTGGCCTTGAATTGCTTCAACCTGAGTCATAAAGCGCATTGGGGGGATTTGCGCGTGAGAAATGAAGTTTGCCCCCGAGCGAAGTAAGAACTTTTCATCTGCATATCTCAGACATTGTTGGGTCTCCCTGACAATAATCTTTAGCTGACGGCCATACGCGGACCTTAAACGGTAGCAATCTAACGCGATCTGTTGAACTTCGCTTTGGTTATCACAGCTGAAAACAATAGTTGAAGAGCGAGGGTTGTTTAACATCGCTATGAGCTCTTGATTACTCTCAGCCATACTCATCCCTTTTGGGGCTTTCTCGCTTTCTCTGAAGGCTCCTCTGCTGATATATATTCTATCACTATCCGATTTGTCTTCCTGTATGGCACGAGGCTGATGCGTTTCGTAAGACGTTGCTTTTAGCTTCTTATCTTTAGTGTTAGAGAGAAGGTATTCGTCTTGGGAAATTACACCGTGTTTATTGGACCAAAAATCCACAAGATAGCAGTAGCGAGCATCATCTAATGATGTCATGGTCGCCAAACCGGCGATGTATCTATTATGAGAAATAAGAATGGGCTTTAATAGTGAAGTCGTCAGATACCCATATATACAAACACTAATAGTGAGTTTTTTATTATTTGCTAGTTCATTTAAGTTTCGTAGGAAAATACTTACAAAATAATCATCACTTGATGATAGTAGTGAATCTGGAACTACTAATATATATGTGGAGAGTTTCTTTATATTTGTTTGGTGAATGTCTTTCACAAGATTTATAGCGTTCGGCGCTTTATTTGTGAATTTGTTGCTAAGAAAGAAACACTGTTCAATATGGAGTGTGGATAACTCATTGAATTTGCATAAGGCTTCATCATTCAATGCAGACAAAAAAGTTTCCTTGTCTGTAAAGCTTGTAAGTGAAGTGTTGTTATTTTCTGGTAGCGTACTGAACAAATAATCAATGACCATTTGCTTATGTGTAAACAAGTTTACATAAACAGAACTTATCTCTTTTTCAGAAGTAATAGCGGATAACCCGGAGATTGCTGACATCAAAAGGCCTTATATTCAATAGTTTACTGTCGTTGTGCGTTGTGGCTTACAATCCGCTGTATGCTAATCGTTACAATGTTAACTTTTCTTGGCGACAAGAAAATGACGCCAAGATATTAAACGAAATTGATCAAAAATTAAAATAGTTATAGCATTGCTTCATATGATGTTTATAAGTTTAAATTCAATAATTTTCAAGCCTATGATTTTGCTGTAAATTATTTATTTCACTTATATGTCGTAAATGGATAATTACAATTCACCTTCATAACCCCTGTTTCTGAAGTCAAACATCATTTAGGGATTTATTAATTATGTGAACTAATAAACAGCCCTGTTCACATTCATTAGCATTCTGTAAATATGAGACGCATAGTTCGATGCGTCAATTTTTTAACAATGGAATTTATACTGCAAAGAGTAATTGGCGGGATTGCCATTACCGCAGTTTAAACACCGTTATATTGTGAAAAAAATGTTGTGACTGAGTCTGCAAAAGATATTAATTCGATCTACTCTTCTTATAACTTAACTCAACATAAGTATATTGAAACAACAGAAAACGAGTCTTACGTGCAAGCTAAAAATAAGTGGTTGGTCTTTCAAGCCAACGGTGCTCGTAATGCTCTGTTTCAAGTGCGTATTAAGCAGACAGGTTTAGAGACTGAAGCGATATGAAACGCCTTCTTTTTGTTAGTTTAAAAGGTGGTTGTGGCTCAACGACCGTCGCTGCGAACTTGGCACAAGCATTAGTTAAGATAAACAAACAGGTACTGGCCATTGAGGTGGTGTCTAACAGTTTACTGCAAACTCATCTTGGCTTGCCGCAGGAAGAGAAAGATGGCTGGGCGAAACAACTTCTTTCAGATAAACCTTGGACCCAGGCTGGTTATGAAAGCCCACAAGGTGCACTTTTTTTACCGTTTGGCCATCTGAATTCTGAGCAGTTAAAAGCGTTTTTTAACGAGCGTTCTCACTACCTGTCAATGCTAGGTGAAATGACGTTGCAAGTGAGCGAAAACCGTGGTGAGCAGTGGCTGCTTTTTCACGCCGACTTAGCAGAGCTTACTGATCCTGAAGTGCGATCTTTTGTCGACTCAATGGATATGATTGTGGTGGTGGTAACGGCAGACGCCCTGAGTTATCTCACTCTTCAATCTTGGCTACAGCATGAAGAGCTATCGAGATTGCTTCGCTCTGACAAATTACGTTTTTTGGTGAATAAGTATCAGCCAGAAACCGAAATTGGTCGTGATTTCATGTTGGTGCTGAAAAAGGAACTTAGCGAATCCTTGATTCCTGTTTCGATTCATCGAGATACGGCATTGCTTGAATGTGTGGCAAACCTGACGACCGTTCAACACTATTCGCCATCGAGCCAAGCCGCAAAAGATTTTCAGTCTTTTGCTTTTTGGTGTGTATCAGCGTTATCAAGCGCTCAGGACCAAAGCTAATTTATGCGAAGTCTTAATCTGATTTTCCAACGTTGGGTAGTGGACCAATTCAGACTGCAGAAGAACGCTTACGAGCAAGCCTGGAATTGCAAAACAAACTGGGTTGGTGAGTGTGCTTTGTCTTTTTGGTTTTCATTGAGTTTTGTATTTTTAAAGCCGGCTATTTCGGGTGTTCCCTCATGGAAACTGCCTTTGGTTTACTATCCAAACGTTAATTTTGCTGCGCCAAGATGGTTTGATCCTGTACGTTTTTTTATCCAAAGCGTGTGGTTGCTTTGCTTCAAGCAAAACGTAAATACAGCATGGTCCAAAAAAACCAGCAGCTTAGCGATGACTTTAGCCGAACAAATTCGCAATGCGTTCTACTTGCCATTTGAATTGGTTGCAAAAAGCGTCCGCTGGTTAGAACAGACAGCGAACAACATCAAAGATCCACAAGTTCGAGAGCGTATTAAAGCAAGTAAGTCAGCGATGGCGTTGAACTACACCTTGCTGTTTTTCGTGGTGTTAATCGCTTTGCTTTGTTTTACGGTGCCATTTGGTTATCAGGCTCAGACTGTCTTTGTGCTGTTACTCTGGGCATTAGCGATGATGGTCCGTCGCATGCCGGGTCGTTTTCCTACCATGCTTTTGATCATCTTGTCGGTTACGGCCTCATGTCGATACTTGTGGTGGCGCTATTCGTCTACCCTGAACTGGGACGATCCTGTTGCTTTGTTTCTAGGGGGCGTTTTACTTCTAGCTGAGACGTATTCTTGGATTGTGCTGATGCTTGGCTATTTCCAAAATATCTGGCCATTGAATCGCAAACCAGTATCGATGCCACCGGATCAGTCAACTTGGCCAACCATTGACTTGATGATCCCTACTTACAACGAAGATCTCGATGTTGTGAAAGCGACGGTTTATGCCTCGTTAGGTGTCGATTGGCCGAAAGACAAACTTAACATCCACATTCTGGATGACGGCAAGCGTGATAGCTTCCGAGATTTCGCCAAAAGTGTAGGGGTGAACTACATCCGCCGCCCAACGAATGAACATGCGAAAGCCGGTAACATTAACTATGCGTTGAAGCAGACCAGCGGTGAGTTTGTTGCGATTTTTGACTGTGACCATATTCCTACACGAGCATTTTTTCAGCTCACAATGGGGATGTTCCTGAAAGATCCAAAGTTGGCGCTTATTCAGACGCCGCACCATTTTTTCTCACCGGATCCTTTTGAGCGTAACTTATCGAACTTTCGTAACGTGCCAAACGAAGGCAACTTGTTTTACGGCCTGATTCAAGATGGTAACGACTTATGGGATGCGACTTTCTTCTGTGGCTCGTGCGCTATTTTACGTCGAGAGCCTTTAGAGGAAGTCGGTGGTATTGCAGTCGAAACCGTGACGGAAGATGCGCACACGTCTCTGCGCATGCACCGTTTAGGCTATCGTTCTGCATATCTTAAGCAGCCGATTTCTGCTGGTTTGGCGACAGAAACATTGTCTGCACATGTTGGGCAACGCATTCGTTGGGCTCGCGGGATGGCGCAGATATTTAGGGTAGATAATCCATTGACTGGAAAGGGGCTTAAGCTCTCTCAACGGCTTTGTTACGTCAATGCCATGCTGCACTTTCTATCTGGTATCCCGAGGATTGTATTCCTGATCGCACCCTTGGCTTATTTGTTGCTGCATTCCTACGTGATTTATGCGCCAGCGCTGGCGATCATTTTATACGTATTACCCCACATGATTCACGCCAGCATGACCAACTCTCGTATGCAGGGTGACTACCGTTATTCGTTTTGGGGTGAGGTATACGAAACCGTACTTGCTTGGTATATCGCAAGGCCAACAACGGTGGCTTTGTTTGCGCCCCATAAAGGGACATTCAACGTAACGGCAAAAGGCGGTTTGGTTGAAAAGTCTCACTACGATTGGGTGATCTCTCGACCATATTTGGTTTTGGTTGCACTCAACATTCTGGGCTTTGCTGTAGGGATTTACCGAATGGGGTGGGGGCCTCAAGACGAAATCGGTACGGTTATCGTGAATCTCGTTTGGACGATGTACAACTTGTTGATTTTAGGTGCTGCTGTCGCCGTTGCGGTAGAAGCCAAGCAAGTGCGAAAAGATCACCGAGTAGAGGTGGCGATTCCTGTCGCGGTAAGGCTTCACTCAGGACACTTGATTCAAGCGCAGATGAAGGATTTCTCTTTGGGTGGCGTGCGCATTGAAATAGACGGAGTCGATGAACCAACCTGTGCGTACCTACTTGGCCAAACCTTAGAAGTGATCCTCAATCGCGGTGGTCAAGAGTTCGTGTTCCCGATGACGGTTGCCTATGCTCATAAGGGGATATTTGGTTTACAACTCAACGAATTGTCTCATCAACAACAAATCCAATACGTCCAATGTACATTTGCACGTGCAGATACGTGGGCGAAATGGCAACAAGGCTATCAATCAGATAAGCCTCTCTCGAGTATGCAGGCTGTACTGCAAGTCGGCTTTAATGGATACAAACGCTTGTTGCAACATTGCCCTAAATTTGTTCAGGCCAGTGTGGATGCACTTTTATTTTGTATCGAATTTATTTGGTCACTAAGACCTCGTTATGTCCCAATCAGGACCTCAAGTCATGCTAAATAATAAAAAACTAACAGCGTTGACGACGGCTATCACTCTCATGTGTATGTCGGGCAGTCTCGCGGCACAAGAAGTAAGTCAGCAACAACCAACGCCTTTGGCACAGCAAGATGCTGAAAATTCGACCGTATTTAAGCGTGTCATTCCATTTAGTCAATTGGGTTACAGTGGTTCAATTGCTATTCAAGGTAGTGAGGCCAGTGCTTATATTGGTTTCGGTTCGCGACTCGATGAGGTGGTGTCTAAAGCCACGTTGTACTTTGACATCACACCTTCACCAGCGTTGCTCTCTTTGGTTTCTCACGTCAAAGTGTATTTGAACAATGAGCTTATGGGAGTGGCGTCAATCGTCGATGGTCAGCAAGGTAAAAAGTTGAGCTTATCGATGCCGCTGGATACTCGTTACTTCAGCAACTACAACCAAATTCGCTTTGAGTTGATTGGGAATACTCAGAAAGACTGTGCCAACCCAAATGACTCGAGCATTTGGGCCGAGATCAGCCAAAGCAGTCGAATTGAAATGTTCGCCCAAAAGACAATGCTGGAAAGTGACTTGAGCTTGTTGCCAGCGCCGTTTTTTGATGTCCGTGATTTCAGCCAGTTAAATCTGCCTGTCGTTATGGGCGGCAAATACGATCTGGATGATGTCAAAGCTGCCGGTGTCTTGAGCTCTTACTTTGGTGCTCTTGCGGGTTGGCGTGGCGCTCAATTCCCTTTTAGTGTCGATACGTTACCTAAGCGCAACGCCATTGTCTTTGTTACCAATGACAACAAACCTGAGTTTCTGAGAGATTTTCCAGACACGGATGGGCCTCGTCTTCAAGTCATCACTCACCCAACTGACCCGTACGTGAAGCTTCTTCTAGTGATAGGTCGTGACAGTAAGGATCTTAACGTTGCGGTGCAAGGTTTGGCGTTGGGAAACCAACTTCTTACTGGGCCAATCGCGAAGATTAATGAAGTCAAACAAATCAAACCACGAGTCCCGTACGATGCGCCAAACTGGGTGAGTACGGCTCGTCCCGTTGCATTATCTGAATTAGTCGAACAAAAAAGCATGTTGCAAGTGGAAGGCCGAACGCCTCCTCCAATCAATGTGAGTTTGCGCTTACCACCCGATCTCTTTACTTGGCAGAGCCGTGGTATACCGATGGATCTTAACTATCGGTATTCGCCACCTGCTGCGGATCATTCTGGTTCTCGCCTGACTTTGAGCATCAATGACCAGTTCATTGAGGCGTTTAACTTAACCACAAAAGGCCAAGGTGGTGAGTCTAACCGTGTGCGTGTTCCTCTGTTAGATGACAGTATTCTGAGTGGTGATGCGCTTGTTCGTATTCCGGCATTTAAAGTTGGCAGTAAAAACCAAATCGAGTTTGAGTTTGGTTTTGCGTCGGTGACTGATGGGCAATGTCAGGTGACGCAGCCAAGTAAGCAATACGCGGTCATTGATGGTGACTCTACGGTTGATTTTAGTGGTTTCCCTCACTACATCGAAATGCCAAATATGCGCGCTTTTGCTACTTCTGGCTTCCCTTACACACGCATGGCCGATTTGTCAGAAACTGCGATTGTTGTTCCAGAGAGAGCTCCAAAAGAAGTGTTGCAGACCTTCTTAAACGTCATGGGCTCGTTAGGAAGTGATTCTGGGTACCCAGGTATTCAGGTGCTTTTGACAGATAAATGGAATGCTGAGCAACTAAAAAATAAAGACATCCTGACGATTGGTGTTGTGGATGCACTAGAAGAAGCCGCTAATAACCCTGACCAAGTTAACTTAGTGGTTAAAGAAGGTCAGAGACAAATTCGCCTGCCAAGCAAAAATGAAAAGCAGCTCGGAATGAACTGGATGAGTCCAAGTGATGCTCGTCAAGTGGCCGCGGATTATGTTTCTGTTGAGGCAGAAGGCTCTTTTGCTGCTATTTATGGTGCAGAATCGCCATTTACGAAAAAACGCAGCGTCATTTCTATTATGGCGGCTCACCCGTCAGATTTTTCGTCGGTTGATCGCGCGTTGGCTGACTCCGGTAAAGTGGAGCACATGTTTGGCTCGGTGGTGACGTTGAGAAATAACGAAGTAGCAAGCTACAACGTGGGTTCGCACTACTATGTCGGTAAGCTTCCTGTGTGGCAGCTCGTTTGGTATCACTTCTCTAATCACCCAGTCATCGTTGCGTGCTTTGCCGCCTTGCTAGTGGTGATCGTAACCATTGTGCTTTGGCGCGTATTACGTCAAGTCGCGTCTAGACGTTTAGAAAAAACTGAGGAAGAGGAATAATGAAAAAACTCATCTCGTTCCTTATGTTGTTCGTGTCTCCTTACTTGTGGGCTAACACCTGCGAGTGGCCACAATGGGAAACATTTAAGTCGGTATACATGGAGCAAGGCCGAGTCGTTGATGGCAGTGACGAGCGTATGATTACAACCTCGGAAGGCCAATCTTACGCATTGTTCTTTGCCTTGGTTGCCAATGACCCTAAAACCTTCGATCAGGTTTTAAAATGGACTCAATCACATTTGGCTGGTGGGGATTTGACGGCAAGGCTTCCCGCTTGGTTGTGGGGAAGAAAAGAAAATGGTCAGTTCGGAGTGTTGGATTCTAACCCAGCGTCAGATTCTGATTTGTGGATAGCTTACTCCCTTGTTGAGGCGGGGAGATTATGGAATAACTACTACTATCAGACCCTTGGACATCTGATCGCGAGTCGTATTTTACGTGAAGAAACCGTCAACATAGCGGGAGTTGGAACGGTATTGTTGCCAGCTCCAACGGGCTTTGATGCCGACGGCCAGTACCGTGTGAATCCGAGTTATGTTCCGTTACAACTGATTGCTCGTATGCAGTCGCTGTACCCGCAATACAACTGGGATTCAATGTACAAGGCAAGTGTTCACATGCTAGAGAAAACGATGCCAGCTGGCTTTAGCCCAGACTGGGCAGCATTGAGAAATGGTCGTTATAGCTCAGATGTGGTTACAGGGCCGATGGGCAGTTACAACGCGATCCGCACTTATCTTTGGGCGGGTATGCTAAATGACCAAGTTTCAGAAAAAGCAGTATTAGTACAAAAAATGCAGCCGTTTGTCGCGGCAACCAAAGCCCTTGGTGCGCCAGCGAGAGAAGTAAATACTGAAACGGGTAAATATACCCAAGCAGGAAGCGCAGGTTTTTCTGCTGCGGCTCTTCCGTTACTCGCGGCTTCTGGTGAATCTACGCTGTTGGAGACGCAGTTTCGTCGTGCTCAAAATGAACTTGTGGTGGACAAAAACGATCATTATTACGACAACGTATTAAGTCTATTTGGGCTTGGTTGGTATGAAGAACGTTACCGTTTTGGTGTGCAAGGTGAATTGCTTCCTGTATGGAGCGAGAGATGTCAGTAACAGGACGCGTGTTATGGTGGATTCCACTGGTTGCTTTGGCGGCTGGTGGCGTCGGCACTGTGCATGCAGAAAGCTTTAGCTCAACACCTCTGACAAAGTCGCAGCTCGCACAGGTCTACAAGCCTATCGAGCTGGTTCAATTTTCCACATCATTAGCACGAGTTGACTCGGTTGAGTGGTTGGTTGAGCAGCTAAAACTGGCGGATGCGATTGGCCGAGATGATATTGTCGAGAGTACTCTGGAGAGGCTGTTCGCGATTGAAGAAAGCAATCCAACGGGGCTTTTCTATCAAGCGAATATGTATCTGAAACGTAAGCAGCCAGAATTAGCAAAACCGGTATTTGAGCGCTTAATCAGACAGGCGCCTCATTCGACTCAAGCGAAAAACTTGTCATCGATTATGGCTATTCAGGGAGAGAAAAGAGCGGATTATCAGCGCGCTCAGTTGCTTGCAAAATCTGGTCGTTACGATGAAGCGATTCAAGCTTACAAAGCCCTTTTCCCAAATGGAATGCCATCACCAGCGTTACAACTGGAATTCCTACAGTTGCAAAGTAATTTGCCAGGCAGTTGGAGCTCGGTAAAACAGGGACTGGAACGTTTAAATGCAAATTATCCTAGTGTTCCGTCTTTTCAACTCGCGTTAGCCAACCACATTCGCAAAGAGAATCCTGCCGATCCATGGATTCTCGATACCTATAAAAAGTTAGCGCTTGCTCCTTCGGTTGGAACAAATGCGGCAACGTCGTGGTTGCGTGCATTGGATCAATTGCCTATTTCAGATCAAGTTGTTCAGCAATATGACATTTTAGCTAGTTACTACCCGTCTGACATGGAGATTCAAAGAGCGAATCAAAGCGCGAAAGATCGCTGGAAAAAGGAAAAGGAACTACGAAAAGACCCCACCTATCTCGCTAAGCTCAAAGGGTTAGCGTTGCTCGAGGAAGATAAAACCGACCAAGCAGAAGCTCAGCTGCGTTATGCGTTGACGACTCGTCCGCAAGATCCTGAATTGCTTGGTGCTATGGGTAAGGTTTATCTACGTAGAGGGCAGCAACAAAAAGCGCTCGGATACTTTAAACAGGCTCAGCACTTAGATCATAATCCTGACTCGGCCTCAAAATGGGCAGCGCTAATCGAGACTTCTCAATATTGGGCGTATCTTGATCAAGGTGATGCCTTGGTCGAAAAAGGCCAGTTTAAGCAAGCAGAAAGCGCTTATCAAAAAGCGATTCAAGTAGATAAATCCCAACCTTATGCTTATTCATCATTAGGCTCTTTGTATCTGGTACAAGAAAATTATGCCGCGGCAGAGAAGGTTTTCAAACAAGCTTTGCAACTGGATAGCAGCAATAGCTCTGCATTGCGTGGTCGCTTAGATGTTCGTATTCAGCAGCAAGATTGGTCTGGCGCGGAAGCACTCGCGCGCAGTTACTCAGCCCCACAGCAGAAAGTGGTCGCTGAAAAAATAGCGAGCATCAAGTCGGAAGTTATTTTGACTCGTCTGCGGATCGCAATCGCTCAAAATGATCAGGCAACGATGAAAGCGTCCGTAGAGGAATTGATTGCGCTACAGCCAACCTCCCCATGGTTAAGGCTTGATATTGCTGACGTGGTTCATTCAATGGGCGACAAAGTACGCGCGGATACGCTGATGTCCGATTGGGCTACATCTAGTAATGACCCTGAAATGAAATTTGCTTACGCGCTTTATCTCGCGCAGGACTTCAACGTGAATGAGGCCATCGCTGAGCTAGAGAGTATCGCACAACATGACATGACAGACGCAATGCAGCGCAATTTAACCCGCTTGAAGCTTGATGCTCAGTTGAGAGACATTCAAACGCGTTACTTAGCTTCTCCCGAATCAGTAATGGCGACATTACGTGCGCTAGAGTCGGATTATCAAGGTCAAATTCAACCGCTCGCTCGTCTAGTGAGTGCGTGGTTAGACATTGATGAAGTTAAGGAAGCTGAGAGGATTTTCCAAAACATTTCGCTTTCAGAAGATTGGTCAACCGATGACAAACTGGCTTACGGCAGCATGATGGTAAGCTTGAATCACTTTGAATATTTTGATCGTTGGTACGCGGACTTAGCATTAAATTCCGCAACACAAGATTTAAGTGCTTCGGAAGCATTACAGCTTGATGAACTCAAAACCCGTCGACTGTTGAGTCAAGCGGATCTGATGCTGGTTAATCAACAGCCTAAGCTTGCGTTGGATTTGTATGAACAAGTTTCTTTAAAGCCTGAGCCATTTAAAACTCAAGCAGAAATTGGCATGTTGCAAGCTAGTGCTTTGACTGGATATGAAGCGACGTATCACGACATGCACCTCATTTTGAATAAAAAGCGCGATAGCTTAACTGCGGCACAGTTGATGACAGTGGCCGCGGTGTTTAATCAACAAGGCTATCGAAATGACGCTAATGCGCTAAATCAGTTGTTGGATGCGATGCCTGATGCCGACGCATTAGCATTTCGCAATAGCATGTCTATAGCAATGGAAAATCAACAGTGGGCGTTAGCTGAAACACGCGCCTATCAAGCCTTAAATCGTGACCGAATGGATAAAAATCGTGAACCTGAAGAGGCGAAAAAAGAACCCCTAAGCTTACGCGAGCTATATGATACTGCTGACGACTACTGGTTGACTCGTAACGTCAAATCGGACATCGATAAACTGCATGATCGGAGTGATGGGCATGTCATGATTGGCTGGGATTACAGTGCACGAGATGGCCGTAATACTTCGAATCAAGTGCCCATAGAAGCCCGAATCCCGATAGAGAGCTGGGATGGGCACCTGTTGCTAAAAGCCGATTATGTTTCTATCGATTCAGGTCAGTTGGACTATTATGAAAAAACCACCGATTCTGACAGCACTTCGTTCCAAAATGACGCATCAGGTATGGCATTTGGAGTGGGCTGGCAGGCTGAAGATTGGTTGGTCGATATCGGCACGACACCAATTGGTTTCGACCATACCACATGGGTTGGTGGTGTGCGCATCAATGGGGACCTGGGTGAGTTCGGTTGGACGGCAGAAGCTTCGCGTCGCCCAGAGACCAGTAGCGCGCTTTCTTATGCTGGAATGTCTGTCCCTAGCGGCACGACTGACCCTCAAGGGACTAAATGGGGCGGAGTTGCTCGTACTGGTGTGAAGTTGAGCTCAAGTTGGGACATTGGTGGCCCTTACGGTTTTTGGAGTAGCTTGCAGTATCATGTTTTGACTGGTGAAAAGGTTGAGGACAACACTCGTTTAGGCGTGCTAGGTGGAGCGTACTACAAGTTAATTGCAACGGATGACCAGCGTTTAAGTATAGGTACGAACTTAATGTACCTTGATTACGACAAAAATCTGGGTGAGTACACGCTAGGTCACGGTGGCTACTACAGCCCGCAAAGTTACTTCTCGGTGTCTTTACCTATCAACTTTTATGGCCGATACAACAGTTCTTGGTCATATCAATTGAGTGCATCCGTCTCTAACTCTTGGACTAAGGAAGACGCGCCATACTTATCGACAGTAGCGGAGTCAGACAAAGGTGGTGGTTTTGGTACGTCGTTGCAAGCGGCGGTGGAAAAGCGAGTCAGCAAACGTTGGTATCTTGGTGCGTTAGTCGATGTACAACGTTCTGAGTTTTATACACCAAACCATTTCATGCTTTATGCCAAGTACACCTTTAATGATCGTTGGCAACCAATAGAGTATCCGCCAGCAGCACCAACGTTGTATAGCGACTTCTAACAAAAAACAAAGGCCGGAAATCCCGGCCTTTGTTGTCTTATTCTTAGAAGAATGCGGCGCTTAGTACAAAATTGAGTAAAGCTGGCGACGATATTTGCTTGCTAATGCGTTACCTTGACCTAGCGCACTGAGAATATCCATAAAAGTCTTCTTCACGTCACCGTCTTGGGCGCCCAAGTCTTTTTTAAGAATATTCCACAGCAGTTCCAACGCTTCTTCATCCCGACCAACTTGGTTGTATTGTACCGCCAATTCACAAGCGAGTTCGAAGTTTGCCATGTCTGCTGCGTATGCTTGTTCTAGTCGCTGTAACTCAGGGCTATCTGCAGCCTGCAAATGCAGCTCGAGCTTGGCTATTAGGCTCTTGTAGTAGTTATCTTGATACTCGAGAGGGATAGCGTTCAGTAGTTCTTGGGCAATATCAAATTGTTTGGTTTCTAGCAAACAATCAGCCATCGCGAGTTTCACATCACCACGCTCTTGCAGCTCTGGCGGCAAAGTGTGGATGATGCTCAAAGCCTGAGCATGCTCACCTTGCTGAAGAAGTTCACTGACTTGTTTTAATAGTTGTTCATCTGGGCTTGGCAAATGCTTTTGTAGCATGGTAGCAATGGCATCAATTGGCTGGGGGCCTCCCAGACCATCGACGGCTTGACCATTTATAAACAGCGCGATAGTTGGCAATACTTGCACGCCAAATTGAGACGCTAAAGCGGGCTGATCTTCACAATTTAGTAGAGCAAGCGTAAATGCACCGTTGTACTGTTGAGCAAGAGATTGCAACTCAGGGAGTATCTGTGCGCTTTCTGGCTGAGCGTTGGCCCAAAAGTGGATCAAAACGGGCGTGTTCATTGATCCTTCAAGCGTTTCGCGAAAGTTCTGTTCTGTTATCTCAACGATAAATGGGGATTGCATCAGAGTATCCTTGCCTTGTGTCTTGTCGTTGATATTAGATATGGAGTTGATTTAGGTGAAATTCAAGCGACATTCACCATCAATAATGAATCATTCTATTTTGAGAAAACGTGGGGTAATAGAGTGAGGTTATTGCTGCTCAGGTGTTAGATAAAAAGAAAACGCTGCCGAAGCAGCGCAATTCTAATGCTATTTGTTAGTGCGGTATCAAAATAGGATGAACATGGTCAACACTACACCCACACTAAGCCAGTTAAGCTGATTTAATGTCATTGTTGCCTCGCAGTAGTATAAACATTGCTACAAAACGTAATGGGTGGCGATACCAAATCTAAGCAACTCAATCACTTTGGGCGAAAGAATCCCCGCTGAATTGCGTAGAAATTGATTCGTTTAGTTGAGGTTTTTTTAACCTACATGTTCATAATGACATCACATTGTTACGGTGAAATTACATTTCGACAAAACTTTTTTATGCAGCCTGTCGCAAAATTTTATCAAGTACACGGGTTGGAAGTAGTCTTTTCAGGACTGCGAATAATTTAGTCGGTGTAGTAATTCGATAACGAATTTTCGGTGAAACGCTAGTTAATGCATGAAGAACTGGTGCGATGCAAGACTCTGCAGGCAAAACAAATCGATTATTAGACTTGTCGTTGTTGAGTCGCTCTCTTTGTCCTTCATAAGCATGACGATGGGGGCTAGATTCAATATCAACCCACTTCTCAAAGGCTCGTAATGCATTGTTTCTAAATTGAGTTTCGATCGGTCCTGGTTCTATCAATGCCACTTTGATATTCGTATCCGCAAGCTCTAGCCTGAGCGTATCTGTCCAGCCTTCTAAGGCAAATTTTGATGAATTATAGGCGCCACGGTATTTCATTGCGGCAAAACCAAGAACAGAGCTGTTTTGTATGATGCGTCCTTCGCCTTGCTGGCGCATATGAGGAAGCACTTCTCTGACCAACTGGTGCCAACCAAAAAAGTTGGTCTGAAATTGATCTTGAAGAGCCTCGGTGGGTAAGTCTTCCAGTGCTCCGGGCTGACCATAGGCACCATTATTGAACACTGCGTAAAGCTTACCTTCTGCTAACTCTAGCGCTTGCTTCACGCCCGAAGAAATGCTTTCTGGGCTATTTAGGTCTAGATTGATGCAGGTTAGCCCTTCATTAATTAGGCGCTGGACATCTTGTTCTTTCCTACAAGATGCAATGACATTAAATCCCTTGTTTTGTAGGGCGTGAGCGCACACGTAACCGATGCCGGTTGAACAACCCGTAATAAGAATCGACTTTTTCATAATTTAATTTAAGACTCAGAAACATTGATTGGAGCCATCATTCATCAGCTCCGGTCATGAAGCAAGTGCTTGAGTGCTGGCTCTATTCTGGAGTAGCTAAATTTAAAGCCCAGTTCGGTGAGTTTTTTGGGTTTGGCTCTCATGCTATCAAACAATAAGCAGGAAGATTCTCCCATTAGGAGTTCCATCGCCCATTTAGGCGTGAACAAGATATGCGGACGTTTTAGCGTTTTAGCTAGTGTGCCGCTGAATATACGATTAGTCACAGGATGGGGGGCGCACATATTGAATGCACCGTGGGCATGTGGTGTTTCAAGCAAGTACATGATGGCGCGGACCATATCTAGGATGTGAATCCAAGGCATGTACTGATTACCGTTCCCAAGTGGGCCGCCTACGCCAAGCTTGTAAGGTAATAGCATTTTTGCCAACGCACCACCATTAAGGCCGAGTACCACGCCAGTTCTCAGTAGACAAACCCGTGTTTGTTCCGACTCTGCGCGCTTGGCTATTTGCTCCCACTTTGCACAAACCTCGTGAGGAAAGTCGTCGCTATTAACATGTAAGCACTCATCAAACGGATGGTCTTGTTGATCACCATAGTAGCCAACTGCCGAGCCACTAATAAAAACAGAGGGAGGTTCGGTACTTGCGTGGATCAGCTCAACAATTTGCTCGGTAATTTTCCAACGACTTTTGCAAATTTTTTCTTTTTGCTCGCTGGTCCACCTTTTATCCGCAATAGGCTCACCTGCAAGATTAATGACGGCATCAACGTGATTGAGATCGGCGAACGACTCGAGCGAGTCAAGGTATTTGATATTACCCAGATCAGCATGCTGTAGGCGTTGTTTTGCTCGCTCTGGAGAGCGTGTAAGTAGCATAACTTGGTGAGTTGATAGCAGCTTGAGCAACTCCGAGCCAATAAACCCAGTGCCACCTGTGAGTAATATCTTCATGTTATCTCTTTGAATGTACACGTATTAGAACATTATAGTCGTTTTGTGCTTAGCTTGATCATCTCAACACCATTATTTCTGGGATAGTGACAAGCTGGCAGAGATACTATTAACTTCACATATTAGAAAATATGTAACTAAATGTTATAGATGGCGCTAGTGCATTCACGGTAGAAGAGTGAAATCTATGCCAGACTAGAAGTTATCGCTCATTGGAACGAGCGTAATCAGTTTGCACAATCAAGGAGGATAGGCATGGAAGCATTTGTTGCGCTTTTTCGAGCGCTCCTCAATAGTGCTCGTGACTTATTACCCATCATCATTGTTATCACTTTTTTTCAATTAGTCGTTTTGCAAGAGCCGCTGCCCAACCTGGTCTCCATTCTTTTTGGCTTGTTGCTTGTCGTTTTAGGATTAACCTTTTTTATCTTTGGCCTAGAACTTGGTCTTTTTCCTATCGGAGAGAGTATGGCTCAAGCCTTTGCAAAAAAAGGCAGCGTATTCTGGTTGTTAGTTTTTGCGTTTTGTCTAGGCTTTGGCACCACGATCGCCGAGCCTGCATTAACGGCCGTAGCAGAAGAAGCATCAGAAGTTGCGGCAGAAGGAGGGATGATCACAAACTCAGAGCAATCCATGCAGGATTATGGACAAGGGCTACGAGTAACGGTGGCACTTTCTGTGGGGATCGCTATCGTTATTGGCGTTCTGCGCATCTTAAAAGGGTGGCCAATTCATTACATGATCATCGGCGGCTACGTCGGCGTTGTAATACTGACGTGGTTTGCACCTGAAGCCATTATTGGCGTTGCTTACGATTCCGGAGGTGTAACCACGTCCACCATAACAGTACCTTTGGTCACTGCACTGGGTGTCGGTTTAGCGTCTTCTATTAAAGGGCGTAACCCTATGGTGGATGGCTTTGGTTTAATCGCTTTTGCCTCGCTGTTACCGATGATGTTTGTGATGGTTTACGGAATGGTCGTAACATGATTTCAATTGATCATTTCCTAGACACTTTGTTATCGACCGTTCGAGACGTCGTTCCCATCGCCAGCATTATTTTTGGTTTTCAGTTAGCGGTGTTAAGGCGTCCTGTTAGCAACCTTAAGAAAGTTTTGCTTGGGTTCGTTTATGTGATTTTCGGGTTAGCTCTTTTTTTACTTGGATTAGAAATGGCGTTGTTTCCACTTGGGGAGACGATGGCTGTGCAATTAACGGCGCCGGAGTTTTTACAAGAGTTCAAAGTATCGGTAGGGAAAGCCTTAATGTGGGTCGACTATTATTGGGTTTACACCTTCGCCTTTTTTATAGGCTTTAGTACCACGATTGCAGAGCCTTCTTTAATCGCTGTAGCGATAAAAGCAAACCAAGTCTCTGGAGGCAGTATCAGTATTAACGGCTTGCGCGTAGCCGTTGCGTTTGGGGTGGCAATTGGTATTGCATTAGGGAGTTACCGGATTGTCGTGGGCGATCCCATTCATTATTACATCATCGTGGGTTACATCGTCGTTGTGATTCAAACGTTTTACGCTCCTAAGCTTATTGTTCCACTCGCCTACGATTCTGGAGGCGTAACAACTTCTACCGTCACTGTCCCACTTGTAACTGCATTAGGGTTAGGGCTTGCTTCGACCGTCCCTGGAAGAAACCCAATGATTGATGGCTTTGGCTTGATCGCGTTTGCCAGTCTATTTCCTATGATATCTGTGATGGGCTATGCGCAAATAACCCAGTGGCTGAATAAAAACGTCTCGGAGGAAGAAGAAAATGCGCTTTAAATTGATACTTGCGTTTGTGGAAGACAGCAAAACAGACAAGGTGTTGGACGCTGCACGCGATGCTGGTGCGACCGGTGCAACAGTGATTAACAATGCTCGCGGGCAAGGTTTAAATCAAAAGCGAACGTTTTTTGGTTTAACGCTAGAAGTGCAAAAAGATGTGCTGCTGTTTGTGGTCGAGGAACATCTATCTCGACACATATTAGAGACCATTAATGAGGTTGGTGAATTTGACAGAGAGTCGGGACAGGGGATTGCTATTCAGATCGATATTGAAGATGCAGTCGGTGTCGCGCATCAAGTCGAGACATTGACCAAAGTAGTCGAGGATGAATTATGAGTGATCAAACGATAATTAGAGTTCGAGATGTTATGGCGGCAACGTATGTAATGGTTGATGGACTGATGACCGTATACGAAGGCATAACGCTAGCGAAAAAATACCAAGTCAAAGCGCTGGTGGTGAAAAAGCGAGATGATAATGATGAATATGGCATCGTGTTGATGAATGATATCGCCAAAAAGGTGCTGGCGAATAATCGTTCTCCTCAGCGCACAAATATTTATGAAATCATGACCAAGCCCGCTTTGTGTGTCGAACCAGATATGAACGTAAAATATTGTGCACGTTTGTTTGAGCGATTTGGCATAAGCAGAGCGCCGGTCATTGAAAGTGGCGAGGTCATTGGGATGGTGAGTTATAACAATATTGTCATCAACGGTATGGTGCGAGAAGAAGTGTAATAGGTTGATATAAATGAAAAATCAACGAATTTTTTCTCAAGTCAGCGACTGTTACAAAGAACTAAAATATTTAATATATGTTAGGTTGCATATGTGTTAATTCACCATTATTCTTTGCGCCCTAAGCCTAATGTCGAGGAATCTGTATCATGCCTTTAGTCTCTTGCCCCGTGTGTGAGAAACAAATCTCAAAACGCGCTCATGCATGTCCAGGATGCGGAGAGCCCGATCCGCTGCACCATCTAGCCAAATCAAAATTTATGTCGATGGTGTTTTGGATACTGGTGTTGGTTGGAACAGCGTATGCAGCATGGTTCTATGTTTTGCCTATGGTCATTGAATCATTGCGCTATCAGTAGTATTCAAACCGTCGTAGGTTGAGCTGTTAAAAAAATGCCGTAGAATGACCTCATACTTTTTGAGGAGACAATGTCGTGAAACTATTTTTTGCCTCAGACCTGCATGGCTCTTTGCCAGCAACTAAAGAAACCATTGAGCTATTTCTGGCCTCTGGTGCGCACCACCTGATTTTGCTAGGAGATACGCTAAACCATGGGCCGCGAAACCCTATTCCGGAAGGCTACAACCCTCCACAGGTAGCAGACTTATTGAACCAATACAGTGATCAAATTATTTCTGTACGTGGCAACTGTGATAGTGAAGTGGACCAAATGCTATTGAAGTTTCCAATGATGATGGATTACTCATGGGTGCTACTTGAATCTGGCAAGAGAATCTTTTTGACTCATGGTCACTTGTACAACTCTGAAAAACGGCCGCCACTACGTGAAGGTGATATCATCGCCCACGGTCATACACATGTTCCCGTCGCAGAGATGCAAGATGGAGCCATTATATTCAACCCAGGCTCGATGACATTCCCACGTAATGGCTTACCGAGAAGCTTTGGTACTCTAGAAGACAATAAGCTAACGGTAAAAACGCCAGAAGGCGAAGTATTAGCACAAACCATGATTTAACGGTTTTACTAAGTAAAAAAATAGGGAGCGAATTGCTCCCTATTTTGTGTCTGAATGTCCTAAATCGCGTTCTGGGTCGATAATGTCTCTAACGCGCTGTTTTAGCACCTTGGCTTCAGGAAAGCCGCTGTCTTTTTTCCGTTCCCAAATTTGCTGGCCATTACAGAAAATTTCGAAGCGACCACCTGTGTCTGGGTGTAAGCTGATTGTTTCTATTTCTTCACTAAAAGTATGCAGTAATTCTTGCGATAGCCAAGTTGAACGCAACATCCAGTTGCACTGGCGGCAGTAATAAATATCAATGATTGCTTTATCCATGAAACTTTCCTTTTAATCTTTTTAAACCAGCAACTTGATGCCCACGGCAAACGTGAGAATTTCGAATGCAACTTTAATCACTCTGTTACTGTATCGAGTCGCGGCCCATGCGCCTAAACTGCCGCCTAGAAATGAGCTTAACAATAAAACAGGCATCCAAGCCCAGTGAATAGGGGCCCCTGCCTGTACGACGGCAATGCCTCCAATGCCATTCCAAAACAGGCCGACACAAATCATGGTGTAAGCAACGGCTTGTTTGTAGTCGTAACCAAACCAGCGCACCAAAAATAGTGTCACGAGCAAACCAGAACCTGCGGTAAGAGATCCGTTGATGATGCCGATAAACAGTAAGCCAATTCCACCAATAACCCAACCGATAGGATGACGGTTACGTATTACTTCAGCTTGGCCTAGCGATGTCTTAAATCGCGAGTAGATACCTAGCGCTAGGATCATCGTGCCGAGCATCTTTTCCGCGATACCATCAGGGATCTGTACAATTAAGTTAGCCCCTAAAATCACGCCAATACTACCGGACAAGATAAGGTAGAGCGCGATTTTCCATTTAATAGTGCCTGATCTCAAATGCGTGCTTGCTGCGCCTAAGCCTAAAGCGACCGAAGCCACCTTATGTGTGCCTAGCGCAACGGAGAACGGTAAGCCGAGAAAGATGAGTAAAGGGAATTGAAGCAAGCCTGCTCCGCCACCGGAAAGTGAAGCCAGCGTGTTGGCGATTAGTGAACCGAAAAAGAGAGTAGTGGTATCTAGCCAATCCATAAGCAAAACAAAGGGGGCGTCTTGCCCCCTTATCATCCAATCAAAATTAGTTTTTAAACAGTACCGAAGAACCGTGGTTCAAGCTAGTGAGCAAGAGTGTTTTTTCGTTCACGACGTCAATACGACGACTTTGCTCCGCATCTAGCTTAAAAATTTGAGTAATCAAACGTAGCTGTGCTTCGGAAAAGTCTTTTGATTGAGAAGATGAAATATCTTTAAACTCCGAAGGCGAGACCAACAAATAGTTGTCACTTACTTCCCAGCGGCCTTTTTCCGAGATATTTATCGTTGATTCTGCGGTTGAACCTTGAGCGAATAGTTTTATATTTGCTACGCGAATATAGTCACCATTAGGGAGATATTTCACGTTTGATTCAACATTAACTCGGCGTAGTGGGCCGACAGTATCGTCAGGCAAGCTGTCTGTAATGACTGTCACCATGGTCGACTGCCATTCGTTTGCTGTGAGGAGCTGCTCCACTTTTAGGTCACTCCCCCAATACAACCAACTACTGAAAAGAACGGATACGGCCAAAACCGCAGATGCTAATTTAATCTTCATATTGGCCTCCTTTATTTGCAGATGTCTGTTGGATCGTTTTGACCTGCGAAAATACGCAGTGTTACGTTCTCGTAAGAGTGGTTACTGTCATGAATGTAGTTCAGAATCAGCTGGTTATTTTGTCCACCAGTGGCAATCACTTCAACTGGCAACGAGTCTTCTGCATGGTGCTTCACGTAGCGCTCAATGCATTGCTCTATTGAAGGCAACCAGTTGTTGATTTGAGGGTGATTTACAGGTGTCATCACCGGTACACTTTGATACTCACCAATCTGACGGAATTGGGATTCCGCAGGGTTCGTGAATAACAATACGCAAACAGGAAGCAGCAGAGACAAAAAGATAATGACACGCGGTAGCCAGTTAATCGTGTTAGATGCTGGCTTCGGCTGAGTTTTAGTCGGCTCTACTTGAGGCTCAAGATCAGCAGTAGTATCGGTCACTATCTCTGTTGGTGGTGTATCGCTCGCTTCTAACTCCACTGCTGGCGCTTCTTGTTCAGAAGCGGTTTCTTCAACGTCAGTGTTAGAGTCAGTAGAAAATGGGCTCAATCGTTCCACTGAACAAATGAGTTGGTAGCCACGTTTAGGTACCGTTTTAACAAACTCTGGAGATTTTGTTGAATCCTTCAACATCTTACGCAGAGTAGAAATCGCTTGAGTCAGGCTTGAGTCATCCACCTCAAAACCTTGCTCACGCCAAACAAACTCGTGAAGCTCGTTACGGGTTAAAACTTCGTTTGGTCTCTCTGCCAACATCAGAAGTATACGGCTTTCGTTGCTTCCTAATCGTACAACGTCGTTGCCGTTTTGTTGGTCAGCGAGCGAATTACTATTTGGATCAAAGGTGAACCTTTGAGCAAGTAGAAATTTGGTGCCAATGTTAGTCATTTAGTTCTTCTTAGATGGATGATGTTGTAATTATGGTGATTTATGTCACAAAATTACCGGGGCGCTTGGAGTGCGCACGACATTTTAGATGCTTTTAGACGGGTAGGATAATTAAAATTTTCTAAAAAAACACCGTTTTTAGCAATATTGACCTTGAATTTACATTTGTCAGCCACATGTTAAATGACATCTCGGTAAGGTGATTTCAAGGGGAAAGTCACAAACTTGTCCCTATGAAAAAGCCAATTAGTTTAGATGTTATGGAGCACACATGAGCGAAACCGTATCTCAAAATAAAGAAACTCGTGGTTTTCAATCAGAAGTAAAACAACTACTGCATTTAATGATCCATTCTCTTTATTCAAATAAAGAGATCTTTTTGCGCGAGCTGATCTCTAACGCATCAGATGCATCAGACAAACTGCGCTTTCAGGCGTTATCTAACCCAGATCTATACGAAGGTAATGCAGACCTTTGCGTGAAACTGTCGTTTGATGAAAGCGCAAATACCTTAACCATTTCTGATAACGGTATCGGTATGAGCCGTGATGATGTGATTGAGCACTTAGGAACAATCGCAAAATCTGGAACAGCCGAGTTTTTCTCAAAGCTATCTGAAGAGCAGAGCAAAGACTCTCAGCTTATTGGTCAGTTTGGTGTTGGTTTCTACTCGGCATTTATCGTTGCTGACGCGGTTACCGTGCGCACTCGCGCTGCCGGTCTAGCCGCTGATGAAGCGGTACAATGGCACTCAGCGGGTGAAGGTGAGTATACCATCGAAAACATTACCAAAGAGTCACGTGGTACCGACATCATTCTTCATATGCGTGAAGAGGGTAAAGAGTTTTTGAATGAGTGGCGTCTACGTGACGTTATCAGTAAGTACTCTGATCACATCGGCATTCCTGTTTCAATCCAAACTGTCGTTCGTGATGACGAAGGCAAGGAAACGGATGAGAAGAAGTGGGAGCAAATCAATAAAGCCCAAGCACTGTGGACGCGTAACAAATCTGATATTTCAGAAGAAGAGTATCAAGAGTTCTACAAGCACGTATCACATGACTTTGCCGATCCCTTGGTCTGGAGTCATAACCGTGTAGAAGGTAAAAACGACTACACGAGCTTACTATACATCCCATCGAAAGCACCTTGGGATATGATGAACCGCGACCACAAATCAGGCTTGAAACTGTACGTACAGCGCGTATTCATTATGGACGATGCAGAGCAATTTATGCCGTCATACTTACGCTTCGTACGTGGTTTAATAGACTCAAACGATTTACCGCTAAACGTATCGCGTGAGATTTTACAAGACAATAAAGTGACTCAGTCTCTACGTAATGCTTGTACTAAGCGCGTGCTAACGATGCTCGAGCGTATGGCCAAGAATGACGAAGAGAAATACCAATCATTCTGGAAAGAGTTTGGTCTTGTGATGAAAGAGGGCCCTGCGGAGGACTTTGCAAACAAAGAGAAAGTTGCAGGTTTATTGCGCTTTGCTTCAACTGAAGTGGACTCTTCTGAGCAAACTGTGGGCTTGGCGTCTTACGTTGAGCGCATGAAAGAAGGTCAAGATAAGATCTACTACTTGACGGCAGACAGCTATGCAGCTGCGAAAAACAGCCCTCACTTAGAACAGTTCAAAGCGAAAGGCATTGAAGTTATCTTGATGTACGACCGCATTGATGAGTGGCTGATGAACTACTTAACTGAGTTTGATGGTAAACAGTTCCAGTCAATCACTAAAGCTGGGCTTGATCTAAGTCAGTTTGAAGATGAAGCAGAAAAAGAGAAGCAAAAAGAAACCGAAGAAGAGTTTAAGTCGGTTGTAGAGCGCACGAAGTCTTACCTAGGCGATCGTGTGAAAGAAGTTCGTACGACCTTCAAACTCGCATCTACGCCTGCTGTTGTGGTAACGGACGATTACGAAATGGGCACTCAAATGGCGAAGCTTCTTGCGGCAGCTGGTCAAGCTGTGCCGGAAGTGAAATACATCTTTGAGCTAAACCCTGAGCACGAATTGGTTAAGCGTATGGCTGACGAAGCCGATGAAGAAGCGTTTGGTCGCTGGGTTGAAGTTCTGCTTGGTCAAGCAATGCTAGCGGAGCGAGGCTCTATTGAGGATCCAACAGAGTTCTTAGGAGCCGTTAATCAACTTTTGACTAAGGTGTAATAACCTCTGCAAATCAAAAAGCTCGCATTTCGCGAGCTTTTTGTTTGTTGTCGCAAAATTTTGCATCTCAAGTGCTGAGTTAATAATCAATAGGGCGTGAAAGAGGGTACTGTTAACATTCTTTAGTCTTAATACACTCTTTGCTCAGAGAACCTGTGATAGAATCTGCGACTTGAATGTGAGTAATAAGGCGTGTATTTTGCTCGCCTATATACGTTATACCGAAACTTATCGTTGCAGGTGCTTCTCAGGCTTGATGTCTAAGAGGTCAGCTATTGTGAGCTTCGGTATAAATCTTAAATATTAAAGAGGATAAATCATGCGCATCATTCTTCTAGGTGCTCCAGGTGCAGGTAAAGGCACACAAGCAAACTTCATCATGGAAAAATACGGTATTCCACAAATCTCTACTGGTGATATGCTTCGTGCTGCTATCAAAGCAGGTACAGAGCTTGGTAAACAAGCTAAAGCTGTTATTGACGCTGGTCAGCTAGTTTCTGATGAAATCATCCTTGGTCTTATCAAAGAGCGTATCGCTCAAGAAGACTGTGCAAACGGTTTCCTACTAGATGGTTTCCCACGTACTATCCCTCAAGCTGACGGCCTAAAAGAAATGGGCGTAGACGTAGACTACGTTATCGAATTTGACGTTGCAGACGATGTGATTGTTGAGCGTATGGCTGGTCGTCGTGCTCACCTTCCTTCTGGTCGTACTTACCACGTGGTTTACAACCCGCCTAAAGTGGAAGGTAAAGATGATGTAACTGGTGAAGATCTTGTTGTTCGTGATGACGACAAAGAAGAAACAGTACGTGCTCGTCTAGGTGTTTACCACGAGCAAACTGCACCGCTAATCAACTACTACGGCAAAGAAGCTGAAGCAGGCAAGACTAAGTACCTTAAGTTTGATGGTACTAAGCAAGTAGCTGAAGTTAGTGCGGATATCGAGAAAGCACTATCTTAATTTGCTGAAGTCAAAAATTTAATATTTTGATATATTGAAAGCGGCCCAAGTGGTCGCTTTTTTTAGTTTACTCGTAAACATATATCTAATTAACTTCAGCTCGGCTATTCGTTACTTCGAGGTTACTTAAATATATGAACCAAGCCGTTTACCATGAATAGGATGTTATGAAAGAGAATAATAAACAGGGTGTACTCCTAGTTAACCTGGGAACTCCTGACGCACCAACCGCTCCTGCCGTAAAGCGCTTTTTAAGTCAGTTTCTTCATGATCACCGAGTGGTAGACATGACTCGATGGCTTTGGTGTCCACTATTGCACGGCGTTATCCTTCCTATCCGAGCTCCTAAAGTTGCCAAACTCTATCAATCAGTATGGATGGAAGAGGGCTCGCCGTTGATGGTGTACTCTAAACGCCAAACGGAAAAGTTAGCACAAAAGCTTGATATACCTGTAGAGCTTGGTATGACGTATGGTAACCCAAGTTTGCAATCAGGCTTTGAAGCCCTATTGGCGCAAGGCGTTGATGAAGTCATTGTTTTACCTTTGTATCCGCAATACTCGGGCACAACAACGGCAGCGGTTTCTGACGGAATCACTAAAGCATTTAAAAACCTGCCGGTGATGCCAGGCTTTAGCTTTATTCGTGATTATTACAATCACCCGAAATATATTGAAGCGTTAGCGCATTCAGTTCGTGAACATTGGCAAAAGAATGGTCAGGGAGATTACCTGCTGTGTTCTTATCATGGTATTCCAAAACGCTATGCTGACAATGGTGATGTTTACCCACAGCATTGTGAAGAGACGACTCGCTTGCTTGGGGAAGCGTTAGGTTTAAGCGAACAACAAATTGGCATGACGTATCAGTCCCGATTTGGGAGAGAAGAGTGGCTTCAACCTTATACCGATAAGACCCTAGAGGCACTTCCTGCAAAGGGTGTGAAAAATATTAATGTTGTGACCCCTGCATTTTCGTCAGATTGTTTAGAGACGTTGGAAGAGATCTCGGAAGAGTGTAAAGAGATTTTCCTTGAAGCTGGTGGCGAAAACTTTACCTACATCCCTTGTTTGAACGATAGTGAACTTCATATCGAGATGATGGTTGAGTTAGTTCAATCTAAACTTTAGATACAAAAAAGGGTCGCAATAGCGACCCTTTCTACGTTTAGTTGAGCGATCAAGCAACTTGTACTTGCTGCTCTTCTACTTGCTCTGCCGTGCTGTGCGTATTTTCAGCGCCATGCATCCAGCGAACGAGTGTATTAGAGAATAGGAGCAAAATTACGCCACTTACGGTTGCGCTGACCGCAATACCACTAAAGATAGCCATAGCGCCTAACTCGCCTACGTGAGAGCCCACATAGCCCGCAACATAGTTAGCAATCGCATTACAGCCAAACCATGCACCCATCATAAGTGAAGCTAAGCGAAGCGGTGCTAATTTAGTCACCAATGAAAGACCAATTGGTGATAAACACAGCTCGCCTAATGTGTGGAAGAAGAAAGCGCCGACCAACCATAACATCGATGTTTTTACTGTTGTATCTCCACCTTGTTCTAGCACTGCGCCAACCATACAAAGGAAACCAATCGCCAAGAAAAATAGTGCCATCGCAAATTTCACTGGCGAAGTAGGTTCACGTTTACCCAATTTTACCCAAAGGACAGCCAGAACTGGCGCTAGAGTAATAATGAAAAATGGGTTTAGTGATTGGAACCACGCAGCAGGAACTTCGAAACCACCAATCATGCGATCAGTATATTGTTGAGTGTAGATGTTCATCAGACCACCAGCTTGTTCAAAGCCTGCCCAGAAGACAATAGTGAATAAGCTCATGACCAGAATTACTTTTAGTCGATTCACTTCTTCTTTGGTGAGTGGCTGCTTCGTGGTGGCGTTTTTGTTGTTTAGATCTCGTTTCGCCGCTGGTTCGCGACCAATATCACCAAGCCATGATTGAGCCAGTACCATTTGCATCACTAGGCTAACCAGCATACCCACACCAGCGGCAACAAAGCCTGCTTTCCAACCGTAAGAGGTTGTCACAGAGCCAGAAACGACGCCGGCAAGTAATGCACCTAAGTTGATACCCATATAAAAGATAGTGAATGCACCGTCACGACGGTTGTCACCTTCTTGATAAAGGTCGCCAACCATGGTTGAGATATTTGGCTTAAAGAGACCGTTACCAGTGATAAGTAAACCAAGACCTAAATAGAAGCTGTGTAGCGAACCAATACCTAAAGCATCAGCAGGAAGTGCAAGAGTAAACTGGCCGATGGCCATTAACGCGCCACCAAGCAAAATTGAGCGACGTTGACCTAAATAGTTATCTGCTAGGTAACCACCGATAAGAGGCGTGATATACACAAGCCCTGTGTATATACCGTATAGGTCTAATGCGTCTTTGGTTGACCAGCCAAGGCCACCATTCATTGTTGTATCAGTAAGGTAAAGCACGAGAATGGCACGCATTGCGTAGTAAGAAAAGCGTTCCCACAGTTCAGTACCGAACAATAAGAACAGGCCACGTGGATGACCAAAATATTGATGTTGGTTTGACATAAGCTCTTCTAATAGTAGTTATTACATTTTTTAACGACTTCTACGTATACAATGCAATTCAACGAGTGACAAATAATAAAATTTTGCCATTCGACTATTTTTGTTTGTTAAGTGGCTGTTTTTGATTGAATTTGCAGATTATATGATGGTGTATTGGTTGTGTTACAAACTTAATTTCCATTTTTGCATATGGACTTCTTTATCGTAAGTTGCTGAAAAAATGTCGTTAATGCGAGCGATGTATAATCATACTTTTATAGATAAACTGAATATCAATGACTCAACTTTGGCTTAATGCTAGGATAAAAACAAAATAGAATTGGCTAGTAAAAAGATGAAACGTTGGTATCTACTTTATTGTAAACGTGGGGAGCAGGTTAGGGCGAAACAACACCTTGAAAACCAAGGTGTAGAGTGCTTTTATCCAACTGTAGAAGTTGAAAAGATTTTGCGCGGTAAAAGACAAAAAGTCGAGGAACCGCTGTTTCCTTGTTACGTATTCGCTTACTTTGATTATGAGCAAGGGCCAAACTTCACCTCAGTCCGCTCTACTCGAGGTGTTGTTGACTTTGTGCGTTTTGGTGCTCAACCGAAAGAAGTTCAAGGTGACTTGGTCTTCGAATTGATGCAGCTAGAAAAGTGTTGTAATGACAATACCGTTTCTGAATGCATGCCAAAACCAGGCGATCAAATTAGAGTTAAAAGCGGTCAATTTGCGGGCATAGATGCCATCTTCCAAGAACAAGATGGTGAGAAACGCTCAATTATGCTAGTTCAGATGATCACCAAGCGTGTGCCTGTCAGCATCGACAATAGTGATTTAGATTTAAAATAGCCTAATTCCATCAAACATAAAAAGAGGTGCAAAAGCACCTCTTTTTGATCGTATCTAATTTTCTGTCTGTTTTAAAAGGGTTGGACGAACCGACCCTTATCTTTATCGTAGAGAATTAGTATGAGTCGTTGTGAACGGTCTGTACTGCACGACCTGATGGGTCAACACAGTTTTGGAACGATTCATCCCATTCAATCGCCTTCGCTGAAGAACACGCTACTGAAGGGCCTCCTGGTACACACTCTGCTGCTGATGGAAGTGGGAATAACTCTTCAAAGATTTCACGGTACACGTAGCCTTCTTTTGTCGTTGGCGTGTTGTATGGGAATCGATATTGAGCTGTTTCCATCTGCTGGTCTGTCACTTTCTGTTCTGCTACTTCTTTCAGCGTATCGATCCAGCTGTAGCCAACGCCATCAGAGAATTGCTCTTTTTGACGCCATGCGATCGATTCTGGCAGGTAGTGCTCGAAGCACTCACGAAGGATGTGTTTCTCCATTTTACCGTTGCCACACATCTTGTCTGCTGGGTTCAAGCGCATTGCTACATCTATGAACTCTTTATCTAGGAAAGGTACGCGTCCTTCAACTCCCCATGCTGCCAGCGACTTGTTAGCACGAGCACAGTCGAACATGTTCAGAGCAAGCAGTTTACGCACTGTCTCCTCGTGGAACTCTTTCGCGTTTGGCGCCTTGTGGAAGTAAAGGTAGCCACCAAAGATTTCGTCAGCGCCCTCACCAGACAATACCATCTTGATACCCATCGCTTTGATCTTGCGACCCATTAAGAACATAGGTGTTGATGCGCGGATAGTCGTCACGTCATACGTTTCAATGTGGTAAATCACGTCACGAATCGCGTCCAAACCTTCTTGAATCGTGTACGTCATTTCGTGGTGAACGGTACCAATTTGGTCGGCAACTTCGCGAGCGGCTTTCAGGTCAGGCGCGCCTTCTAGGCCAACAGCAAAAGAGTGCAGTTGAGGCCACCAAGCTTCAGACTTTTCATCATCTTCAATACGCATCGCTGCAAAGCGTTTTGCTACCGCAGATGTAATAGAAGAATCTAGACCACCTGAAAGTAGCACACCGTAAGGCACGTCAGTCATTAGTTGGCGTTTAACAGCCGCTTCTAGCGCTTCCGTCAATTCTTCTTTGCTAGTGCTGTTACCTTGTACTGCTGCGTACTCGTTCCAGTCACGAACATAGTAACGTGTTGGCTCAGTATCTTTAGAGCTGTAGTAGCTACCAGGAGGGAATTCACTTACTGTTTTACATACTGGAACAAGAGCCTTCATCTCTGATGCCACATAGTAGTTACCATGCTCATCGTGACCTTGATAAAGAGGGATAATACCAATATGGTCACGGCCGACTAAATACTCATCTTTTTCTTCGTCGTAGAGCACAAAAGCGAAAATACCGTTTAGTTCTTCAAGGAGATCTGCACCCATATCTTGGTAAAGTGCAAGAATGACTTCACAGTCTGAATCGGTTTGAAATTCGTACTTTCCTTCGTAACGAGCACGAATTTCTTTATGGTTGTAGATTTCACCATTGACGGCAAGGATGAGCTTCTTATCAGGGCTGTATAGCGGCTGTGCACCACTATTTAGACCAACAATCGCCAAGCGCTCGTGCGCTAAAATAGCACGCTCTGAAGAGTAAATCCCAGACCAGTCTGGGCCACGGTGACGAAGTTTTTTCGACATCTCTAATGCGATAGGGCGCAATGCGGCTGCATCGCTTTTAATGTCTAAAATGCCAAATACTGAACACATACTACATCCTTACTAAACTAAACAATTTCTAATCGGTATGGTTTAAATTTGCCATTACTAATAAAAAAAGCAACGTTTTGTGATTAAAAAAATGATAAAAGGCCTTGTTGTATGGAAAACATTTAACTCAACCGTTGTTTTGGTGAATGAGATCAAGGTTTGGTATGAAAAACATACAAAAAAGGCTTTCTATCAATAGAAAGCCTTTCAAAAAATATCAGTGCTGTTGCTTATTTAATTGGTGTGAATTTAGGCTGAAGTTGTTTACAGACGTGTCGAGCAAAACCGCTACCAGCTTCACTATATATATTGAATGCTGCGTCAACGCCATTTTCAAGTAAGCCTTCCAATTGATCTGGGTATTCGGCGATAGCGGCAATTTGCCCCTTATATTTTCTGCGTTTAAGCTGCTCAAGTGCTGTTTGGTTACCTTGATGATGTGGCATTGCAAGCAGAACCAGTTTTACATGACCTGTATCTAAAATTCGCTCCCAGAAATCCGGGTCGGTGGCATCACCAGAAATCACATTTCTTCCTTCTGAACGATGATGATGTGCAGCGTCTTCACGAATTTCTATACCCAATGAAATTTTGCCATAGCGTGAGCGTAGCTCATCATAAGCGCCCGTTCCAATACGCCCCATACCTAAGATCAATACTTGGGCATGACCTGGGTTGATGAGTTGGTCGCGTTGATTGAGCTTTTCTACCGCTGTCTCTTGTAGCCACTTACCTGAATGTTGATAAATTTTATGGCTAAGGCGGTTAAGTGGCGCGGAAATTACAAAGGATACCGACACCGCAACCGCAATCGCAGCAAGCATATCACTTGGCATCCAGCCCATTTTATAGGCCAACCCTGCAACAATAAGACCAAACTCACTGTAGTTAAATAGTGATAAAGAGGCGAGCAAAGAGGTACGTACTCGAAACTTAAAATGATTAATAGTAACGAAGTACAAGAGTCCTTTGATTGGTAGCAGTAAGATAAATAGCAGGGCGAGAACGACGCCATTCACGCTCAATGAGGCGGATAAACCAATGTTTAAAAAGAAGCAGACTAAAAAGAGCTCCTTCATATTGAATAATGACTTGGATAGTTCTGAGGCTTTTGGGTGACCTGCGAGTAGCATGCCTAAAATTAGCGCGCCCAAGTCTGGTTTCATCCCAACCAACTCGAATAGCCCAGCACCGATAACAAGCGCGAAGAAAATACCGAATAGCACTAGCATTTCGCCGTGGCCAACTTTATCGAGCAGCTTATAGAATAGAGGACGAAGGAAAGGCAGTGCGAACAAACCGATGGCATACCATTCTGGGACTTTTCCGGTTGAAGCAGTCAGGAATACTACGGCAAAAATATCTTGCATAACCAAGATACCGATCGCGAGTGTGCCGTAGGTCGCGTTCATTTCGCCTTTTTCTTGCAATGCTTTTACGGCAAAAACGGTACTAGAGAACGATAGTGCAAAAGCTAAAAGCAGGATTTGGCTGCCGTCCATACTGGCTAGCGAAGTCAAGCCCAGTAGTTTTAAGCCGGATAACGCTAGGGCAAAAAAAGCGGTAGAGAGTATGTTGTGGGCGGTTGCCCCTCCCCATATTTCTTTGGACAGCAGGGTTTTTACATCGAGTTTGAGTCCAATAGTAAACAGAAGAAGAGTAACACCAAGATCTGCGAGAGTGACGATAACGTCATTGCTTTGGTAACCAAATGCATGCAAGCCAAATCCAGCTAGTAGAAAACCAACGAGGGGAGGGAGGCTGCATTTAAGCGCAATAAAACCAGCTAAAAAAGCGGCTGTAATTAGAATAATTTCCATACTGTTAAGCTGTATTCCTGATATACAAAAACGGGCTGTGAAAACACAGCCCGAGATTGTAACTCAATTGGTTGTATAAACTTAGTCTTCCAGTAACTTTTGTAACAAAACTCCGTTTAGCATAGCGCGTTTAATCATCGCAAATGCGCCCATCGTTGGCTGCTTATCAATGTGAGAAGCCACGATAGGGAGGTCGTTATGGAAAGTTTTAAGAGATTGATTCTCTACGTTGCGTTGAATTGCAGGGAAAACAATATCTTGTGCTGCAGTAATATCGCCAGCAATTACAATTTTCTGTGGATTAAATAAGTTAACCGTAATCGCAATCGCTTTACCTAGCTGGTTGCCCACTCGCACTAAACTCTGTTTCGCAAGTTCATCACCATTCATTGCGTGCTGACATACCGCTTCAATTGTGATGTTTTCAAGGTCGGTTAAGCTTGATTCGTATCCTTGAGTAATCAGTTGCTTCACTCGTTGAATAATCGCTGGGTTTGCAGCTACGGTTTCTAAACAGCCAAAGTTTCCACATTGGCATTGCTCGCCAAGCGGGTCAATTTGGATATGACCAATTTCACCGACGTTGCGGTTAAAACCAAGAAAAACCTGGCCGTTAACGATAATACCTGCGCCAGTACCGCGGTGGACGCTAACCAAAATAGAATCCTGGCAGTCTTGGCTTGCTCCAAAGTAGTGCTCAGCCAACGCCATGCCACGTACGTCGTTGCCAACAAAGCATGCTGTATTAAACTTCTCTCCAACAATTTCACCGAGAGCAAGATTATCGATATCGGTATTAGGCATGTATTCGACCACGCCAGTTGTTGGGTTAACAAGGCCCGGTAAAGTGATGCCGATAGCGATGAGTTGATCAATTTTGTCTTCGCAACGGCTTACGAAATCTTTTAATAAATCGATAAGCCCTGCGATTAAGTCTGCTTGGTTAGTGTAGTGCAATTCATGCTGATCTTCTGCCAGCGCGGTACCACCTAAATCGTATAAACTGAACTGTACGTAATCTCGACCTAAGCGAACGGCAATCGAATGAAAAGGTTTGACTTCAGTAGTCAAAGAGATCGCACGACGACCACCAGTTGAAGCTTGTTGGGCGACCTCCTTAATAAGGCCGCGCTCTAAAAGTTGGCGGGTTATTTTGGTAACACTAGCAGGCGCGAGCTGACTCACGTCCGCGACTTGAATACGGGAGATAGGACCTTGCTGATCAATCAGCCTATATACCGCAGCGCTGTTAAGCTGTTTTACTAAATCTACATTACCAATCTGTCCGCCATTCATGCTTAATTTTGCTCGTATTGTCCGTTAACAACCGTCGCTTTTACTTTAAAGTCACGATCGAAAATAGTCAGGTTTGCAACCATCCCTTTTCGAACTCGGCCAAGGCGATCCTCAACACCAATTGCTGTTGCTGGGTATAACGTGGCCATTCGTAGAGCTTCGTCTAAAGCGATCCCCGCGTGCTCAACTGAATTCTGAACTGCTTCAATCATTGTCAAAGCTGAGCCGCCTAGCGTGCCATTTTCATCAACACACTTACCATCTCGGTAATATACTTTCTTACCGACAAAAATAAAGTGATCAATGTTAGCACCTGCTGGAGCTGTGGCATCCGTCACCAAAACAAGCTTGTCACCTTTGATTTTATGAGCAATTCGGATGTTTGCGTAGTCGACGTGAAAACCATCAGCAATAATGCCAGCGTATACGTCAGGAGTATCGTAAATTGCACCAACAACTCCTGGTTCACGACCAACCATTGGTGTCATTGCATTAAAGAGGTGTGTAGCAAAAGTAATGCCTGCTTCAAAGCTTTTACGTGCTTCGGCGTAGGTTGCATTTGTGTGGCCAATTGAAACCACGATGCCAGCAGCCTTTAATCGCGCAATATGCTCTGGGTCGTTATGCTCAGGTGCTAGTGTTACTTTCGCTACGATATCGGCGTTTGCGCAGATAAGGTCGATCATGCTTTCGTCTGATGGGCGAATAAAATCGACGTTATGGATGCCTTTTTTCGCGACGTTAAGGTAAGGACCTTCGAGGTGTAAACCAAGCGATTGATTTTGATACTTGTTGTGGTACTCACGAGCTGCAGCAATTGCAGTTCGCATATCTTCATCAGATGACGTAATGAGTGTTGGCAGGAAGCTAGTACAGCCAGATTTGAGGTTTGCCTGGTGCATGATTTGCATTGTTTCAGGGGTAATTGCATCGTTTAGCATTACACCGCCACAACCGTTCAACTGCAGATCGATAAAGCCTGGGCTTAGATTAGCGCCTGCAAGGTCTTTTACTTCGATGCTTTGAGGTAGCTCAGAAACCGGCACAATAGATTGAATAAGATCGTTTTCGATGATGACCGCATGATCGGTAAGAACATCACTACCGGTATAAATTTTACAGTTACTTAGCGCGTACATAGTCAGCTAGTCCTTATAGATGAGAATTCAATTTCTATATCGTTATCTAAGTAGAGACTGCTTCAGTCATATGGGTACTTAGTTTGTATCACTGAATTAGATAACGAGTCACATACAGCAAGTCGCGTTTTATCGATGTTATTGTCATAGTAACTAACTGAAAAGTAATAATTGTATGGTTTTTTTATGATTCTTTTTCAGAGCAAAGTTACAGTGATTTACCCGCCTAGATACCAAAATAACACTGATTCTGCCTTGCATAAAGTGCGAGAATATTATCTTTAAAACGCCATTTTTTCGTATAATAAAATAAGTTTTATGATCTCGCTAGCAAAAACCTTCCGAAAGGGCAAATTGTGGTGATTATGATCACAAACGGTGAGCTTTTAATTTGCGGAGCAAAATTAATATCATAAACTTAGGATGACTAAATTGGACGGCTGAAATAAGTCATTCAACATAACATCTAATCCTATAGGGGGAACTTAAGGTGAACATTCTCGGATACTTCCAGAAGGTGGGTAAGGCGCTTATGGTGCCGGTTGCCACACTTCCTGCAGCAGCAATACTCATGGGTATTGGCTACTGGATCGACCCAAATGGCTGGGGCGCAAACAGTGCACTTGCTGCATTTCTTATTAAAGCTGGTGCAGCGATCATTGACAACATGTCAGTATTGTTCGCTGTTGGTGTTGCTTATGGAATGTCTAAAGACAAAGATGGCGCCGCTGCACTTTCAGGTTTCGTGGGCTTCTTAGTTGTCACAACGCTTTTGGCCCCTGGTGCAGTATCACAAATTCAAGGCATTGACCCAGGTGAAGTACCTGCTGCATTTGGTAAAATCAATAACCAGTTCGTCGGTATCTTGGTTGGTATTGTTTCTGCTGAGTTGTACAACCGTTTTTCTCATGTAGAGCTGCACAAAGCACTGGCGTTTTTCTCTGGCAAGCGTCTTGTACCGATCCTAACGTCTTTTGCTGGTATCGTTATTGCGTTCATCCTGATGTACGTTTGGCCATCAGTTTACGGCGGTCTGGTAAGTTTTGGTGAAAGCATTCAAGGTATGGGTGAAGCAGGTGCAGGTGTTTACGCATTCTTCAACCGTCTTCTAATTCCTGTTGGTCTGCACCATGCACTAAACTCAGTGTTCTGGTTTGATGTTGCTGGTATTAATGACATTCCAAACTTCCTTGGCGGTGCGAAATCATTAGCTGAAGGCACGGCAACGGTAGGTGTTACGGGGATGTACCAAGCGGGCTTCTTCCCAATCATGATGTTTGGTTTACCAGGCGCTGCTCTAGCGATGTACCATACTGCGAAATCAAAGAATAAAGAGAAAGTGGCATCTATCATGATTGCGGCTGCGTTTGCTTCATTCTTTACAGGTGTAACAGAACCACTTGAATTTGCATTCATGTTCCTTGCTCCAGGACTGTACGTTCTTCACGCAGCGCTGACTGGTCTATCAGTTTATATCGCGGCATCAATGCAGTGGATTGCAGGTTTCGGTTTCTCTGCTGGTTTAGTCGACTTAGTATTGTCAACTCGTAACCCGCTAGCGGTAAACTGGTACATGCTCATTGTACAAGGTCTTGGTTTCTTTGCGGTTTACTACTTCGTGTTCCGTACCGTGATTGTTAAGTTTGGCCTTAAAACACCGGGACGTGAAGATGATGAAGAAGCTTCATCTAACGTGGCTGGATCAAGCAATTCTTCTGAGCTTGCTCGTCAGTACTTGAAAGCACTTGGCGGTCATGACAACCTAAGTTCTATCGATGCCTGTATTACTCGTTTGCGCCTTTCTGTGAAAGATATGAGCGTTATCAATGAGAAAACTCTGAAAGATCTTGGAGCTATGGGAGTTGTGAAGCTAGGTACAAACAACCTACAAGTTATTCTTGGTCCACTAGCAGAGATTGTTGCTGGTGAGATGAAGAATGTATCTAAAGATGAAGACTTAAGTGGTGTTCAGCTACCAGCTTAACTGTTTAATAGTGGTGTTATTGTTTGTTATTGGTATTGCAAACAATTGATACTACAACATCGCAAAAGGCCTCCGCAGGAGGCCTTTTTTCGTTTAGGCCCTTTGAATCTGCTTTGCTTTCACGCTAACTCGATAAATATTGTCGTTTTAGAGCGAGTTCTTGTTGTCTAATTGCTTAGAATTGTGGATCATTAGGAACAATGTACTCTGTGAAACCATACTTGGATACAGGGTTCCGTTTTCTCTGACAATACTAATATTTTTGAGGTGCTATAGATGAGTGAAGCTGATGCTCGTCCATCAAACTTTATTCGCCAGATCATTGATAAAGATCTAGCGGATGGTAAACACACTAGCGTGCATACTCGATTCCCGCCGGAGCCAAATGGCTACCTGCATATCGGTCATGCTAAGTCTATCTGTTTGAACTTCGGTATTGCTCAGGACTACCAGGGTCAATGTAATCTGCGTTTCGACGATACAAACCCTGAAAAAGAAGACATCGAATACGTTGAGTCTATCAAGAAAGATGTAAACTGGTTGGGCTTTGAGTGGAGTGGTGAAGTATGTTACTCATCAAACTACTTCGATAAGCTTTACGAATATGCAATTGAATTGATTAACAAAGGCTTAGCGTACGTAGATGAGCTAAGTCCAGAGCAAATTCGTGAATACCGCGGCACACTAAAGGCGCCAGGTAAACCAAGTCCATACCGTGACCGTTCTGTTGAAGAGAACTTGGCGTTGTTTGAAAAAATGCGCGCTGGTGAATTTGAAGAAGGTAAAGCGTGTCTTCGTGCTAAAATCGACATGGGTTCTTCATTCATGGTCATGCGCGATCCAGTTTTATACCGTGTGCGTTTTGCTACGCACCACCAAACTGGTGATAAGTGGTGCATTTACCCAATGTACGACTTTACGCACTGTATTTCTGATGCATTAGAAGGCATTACGCACTCTATTTGTACGCTTGAATTCATGGATAACCGTCGTCTGTACGATTGGGTTCTAGACAACATCACGATCGAAAGCCGTCCACATCAATACGAGTTCAGTCGTTTAAACCTTGAATATACAGTGATGTCTAAGCGTAAGCTTAACCAGCTAGTTACTGAAAAACTGGTTAATGGTTGGGATGATCCACGTATGCCGACTGTCTCAGGTCTGCGTCGTCGTGGCTTCACACCTGCATCTATTCGTGAGTTTTGTAAGCGTATTGGTGTAACGAAGCAAGAAAATATGATCGAGTTTAGTTCATTAGAATCTTGTATTCGTGATGACCTAAACGAGAACGCTCCGCGTGCAATGGCTGTACTGGATCCTGTTAAAGTTGTTATCGAAAACTTTGAAGCAGGCGCAGTAGAAAACTTGACAGTTGCCAACCACCCAAATAAACCAGAAATGGGCGTGCGTGAAGTGCCATTCACGCGTGAATTGTGGATTGAGCGTGAAGACTTCCGTGAAGAAGCGAACAAAAAGTACAAGCGTTTAGTGCTAGGTAAAGAAGTTCGTTTACGTGGTGCTTACGTGATCAAAGCGGAGCGCGTTGAAAAAGATGCAGAAGGCAACATCACAACTATCTTCTGTTCTTATGATGCAGATACGCTAGGTAAAAACCCAGCAGATGGTCGTAAAGTGAAAGGCGTTATTCATTGGGTGTCAGCAGATAAAGCTCTTCCTGCGGAAATTCGTCTGTACGATCGTTTATTTACGGTGCCAAACCCAGGCGCAGCGAAAGATTTTGCTTCTACTATCAACCCTGAATCATTAGTTGTGATCAATGGCTTTGTCGAGCCTAGCCTAGCTTCTGCAGAAGCAGAAAAAGGTTACCAGTTTGAACGTATGGGTTACTTCTGTGCAGACTCGAAAGACTCTTCAGCAGATAATCTAGTATTCAACCGCACGGTTGGTTTACGTGATACCTGGGCAAAAATTGAGAATCAATAATCTCAATTAATGCTGAGAACGATGAAAAAATGCCAGCAAACGCTGGCATTTTTTATACCTAATCCCACAGAGTGCTATATAGATGTGCAAAACTGTGGAGAAAAAAGATGGGTGCTTAGTAGCTTTTGTTCTGTAACCAAAGTACTGACGTCTAAGGTACTGACTTCTAGAAACAAAAAACGCCAGCATGTGCTGACGTTTACTTTTTAAATTAACAAACCCTTATTTTTTCGGTTTGTGTGCATCTGGATTGTCTTTACAACCACCATCGCTACACTTGCCGTACAAGTATAAGCTGTGGTTTGTTAGTGTGACATTGTACTTAGCTGCAATCTCTTTTTGACGTTCTTCAATAAGATCGTCAGAAAATTCAATTACCTCACCACAGTCTAGGCACACTAGGTGGTCGTGGTGATGTTGAGTCGATAATTCGAAGACTGACTTTCCACCTTCAAAGTGGTGACGAGTTACAATACCAGCATCGTCGAACTGGTTTAGAACTCGGTAAACAGTTGCTAGGCCAATTTCTTCACCTAGATCAATCAACTTTTTGTACAAATCTTCAGCACTGATGTGCTGGCAGTCTGGCTGCTGAAGTACTTCTAGAATTTTTAGCCTCGGAAGGGTTACTTTTAAACCCGCATCCTTCAGCGCCTGATTATTATCTGACATATACTTTCCCGTTGGATCATCTGCAGCGATTTAACAGAATTCAATCTTCCTACCATTATAGGATAAGCGTTCGGAACATTAAACCACGAACTTCAAAGGGTTAATAGAATCTTTTTGTAAATTAGAAACAGGTCCATTATATTACAGCTCTGACCAGTTACAATTGTGTAACATTAAGCTTGGAGAGGGCAGGGATAGCGATGAATAGGCGACTAGCGAAGATATACAAACCAGGAATTGTAAAGTTCGCACTCAATATTTGGCCTCCTTTTTGGGGGGCGGGTATTAAAATCTTACATATTTCTCAAGACTTCCGTACTGTAAAGGTACGTTTAAAGCTTCGCTGGTGGAATAAAAATGCCAATCGCACCCAATATGGCGGCAGTATTTTCTCTTTAACTGATCCTATTTACTCGTTGATGCTGATGGGGATTCTACGAGAGGAATATTATGTGTGGGATAAAGAGGCAAGCATTAACTTTATTAAGCCGGGGCAAAGTGATTTGTTTGCAGAATTTGAGGTCACTGAAGGGATGCTGGAAAACATTTATCAAATGACACGGAATGGAGAAAAGTGTTTTCCTGAGTTTATTACTCATGTAAAAGATAAACAGGGGAATGTGGTTTCAGAGGTTCAACGCAAGCTTTATGTAAGAAAGAAACCTCAGTATCGCGAAGAGGAAGTACTTACCGATGCTGTGTGACAATACATACAAAAAGACCTCCAAGTGGAGGTCTTTGCATCATTCAATTTGATTAGCCTTCTAGCTCAGCTAAACACATCTCTTCATAGATCTGTTTAACCCAGCTTTCAACACGCTCGTCAGTCAATTCTGGTTGGCGGTCTTCATCAATACATAGACCTACGAATTGGCTTTCGTCACCTTCAACAAGTGCTTTAGACGCTTCAAATTCGTAGCCTTCTGTCGAGGTATGGCCAAGAATTGTGCCGCCTTTAGATTCAACGATATCACGGACTGTGCCCATCGCGTCACAGAAGTATTCTGCGTAGTCTTCTTGGTCGCCACAGCCAAAGATAGCCACTAGCTTAGTAGAGAAGTCGATTTGCTCAAGTTCAGGGAAGAAGTCATCCCAATCACATTGTGCTTCGCCGTAGTACCAAGTTGGGATACCTAGAAGAAGAAGATCGAAGTTATCAATGTCTTCTTTGCTGCTTTTCGCGATGTCTTGAACGTGAACTAGATGTTTACCTAGTTGCTTTTGAATCATCTTTGCAACGGCTTCAGTATTACCTGTGTCGCTACCGAAGAAGATACCTACACTTGCCATAGAGTCTATACCTTTACATTGTTTGTTATTGGCGATGCTACTAAGGGTTTAACCTAACCCTGAGCCTTCCCAAGTTAGCTGAATTACACCTTTTGCAATAAAGCCAGCACAGCCTAGGAAAAGGACTAACCACACAATACGACGACCAAAAACAGGTACATTGCCTTGCTTTAGCACATCTTTTATCGCCATCCCGATGAAAAAAAAGATAGCAGCAAAAAGAAGATCGAGCCCAATAGACTCGAGCATATCCATATAGTCGTAAAGCATTTTAGCCCTTCATGCCGAAAAATCTTGGGCGCACTATACCACTGTTAAACGGTAAAGTTAATGCACTACAAGAAGGGTTATTTCAATAATCTAGTGTTGCTTTTCGAATTTGTTAACTCGAAATGTATTTTCGAATGACTCTCATTACTTCTGTCGGTTTCTCGGCGTGTAACCAGTGACCAGTACCAGCGATAATGTGTGCTTTAGCATGGTTAAATTGTCGCTTCACTGCCGGCTGATGTTCTGGCATTAAGTAGTCAGAGTCGCCGCCTTTGATAAATAAAGTTGGGATATCTGTTGGTGTGATTTCTTTCCAGCCAATAATTTGGTCATAATTCTCAAAAAGGCTCGGTACGTTAAACCGCCAATCCATCTTATCGCCATTTTTGTACAGTGATTTAGAGAGAAATTGTCTTACACCATCGAGTTCAATATGTTGAGCTAGAATATCCATGGCTTGCTGTCGATTTGCTGGTTTTTCATTAATAACAGCATGTAAGCCGTTAAAAACATTATCGTGACGGTTCGTAGTGTAGGCTACAGGCGCCATGTCGAGAACGACTAACTGCTTGACTACATTTGGAGCAATGTCCACAAGAGCCATCGCTACTTTTCCGCCCATGGAGTGACCAATAACAATAGATGGCTCAACGTTTAAGTGCTGAAGGAGCTGAGCCACATCTTTTGCCATATCGGTATAGTTATGGACTTCGGAGTGGAAAGAGAGGCCGTGATTTCTCAGATCAATACTGATCACCGTGTGATCTTTAATAAGATCGCGGGCGAGTAGACCCAGATTACTTAAACTACCAAACAATCCGTGAATCAAAACAACTGTTTGGCCTTGGCCTTCCTGCTTATAGTTGAGTAATGCTGACATTTTATCTTATTCGTGATGGGTTTAACGTGGAGTATCCGCGTGGATCTCGTTATAATCCCCCAGAGTTTAAACATTGAGAATGTGAAAAGCGAATGAAAACAATTGAGGTTGATGAGGATCTATACCGTTATATAGCTAGTCAAACTAAGCATATCGGTGAAAGCGCCTCGGATATTTTGCGACGCCTTTTAAACCTTGATGGTCAGTTGCAGGAAGCTAAAGCCGCGCCTGTAGTAGAGAAGCCACAAGGGATTGTAGTAAGTAAAGATGCGGGTAAAACGGAATCTGTTGATGTAGTGAAAGAAATGCGTTCGCTGCTTATTTCTGATGAGTTTGCCGGTCTAAAAAAAGCGATTGATCGCTTTATGTTGGTATTATCGACCTTACATAAATTGAATCCAGAAGGTTTCGCCCAGGCGACGAATGTAAAAGGACGCAAACGCGTGTACTTTGCAGATAATGAAGAAACCTTGCTAGCAAACGGTAATACGACCAAGCCAAAAGCCATTCCTGGTACACCGTTTTGGGTTATCACGAATAACAATACAAGTCGTAAAAGACAGATGGTTGAACAAGTGATGGCACACATGGGGTTCCAACCTGACTTAATAGAAAAAGTAACAGGTTCAATCTAAGAAACCTGATAGAAGCCTCATAATGCGTCGCAGTGAGCGGATATTATGAGGCTTTTTTAATTTTATTTGTATTTAAAGAAAGGATGTCAAACATGGCTATGCACCCTCGTGCTGGGCAAAAAGCGCAGCAGGAAGATCTTCACAATATCCCAGCACTCGTTGCTAACTACTTCTTACTTCAACCAGACGCGGCAAACGCAGAACACAAAGTTCAATTTGGTACTTCTGGCCACCGCGGTACTGCAGACAAGCACACTTTTAACGAAAACCACATTTTAGCGATCGCTCAAGCGGTAGCAGAAGTTCGTGCTGAGCAAGGCACAATTGGCCCGTTGTTTGTGGGTAAAGACACGCATGCGCTATCTGAGCCTGCTTTCTCAAGTGTGATTGAAGTACTGATTGCAAATGGTGTGAAAGTGATTGTCCAACAAGACAACGGTTACACGCCAACACCGGGTATTTCACACGCGATTCTGACTTACAACATCAAACACGATGAAAAAGCAGACGGTATCGTTATTACTCCATCACATAACCCACCACAAGACGGCGGTATCAAATACAATCCGACACATGGTGGTCCTGCAGAAGCTGAGTTGACTCAAGCTATCGAAGATCGTGCGAACGAACTGATTGCTGAAGGTTTACAAGGTGTGAAACGCCTACCACTAGCAGAAGCAAAAGCATCGGATCTGTTTGTAGAGATGGACTTGGTGAAGCCATACATCGATGACCTGGTGAACGTTATCGATATGGAAGCAATCCAAAAAGCGAACCTGAAGATTGGTGTAGATCCATTGGGTGGCAGCGGTATCGATTACTGGCGTCAAATTGGTCAGGCATACAACCTAGACCTAACGCTAGTAAGTGAATCGATCGATCCTTCTTTCCAATTCATGTCGCTAGATAAAGACGGCGTTGTGCGTATGGACTGTTCTTCTCCTTACGCAATGGCGGGTCTATTGGCACTGAAAGACGAATACGATTTAGCATTTGGTAACGATCCTGACTACGACCGTCACGGTATCGTTACGCCAAAAGGTTTGATGAACCCGAACCACTTCTTAGCCGTTTGTATTGACTACTTGTACCGTCATCGTGACGAGTGGGGTAAAGATGTCGCTGTTGGTAAAACACTAGTTTCAAGTGCGCTGATTGACCGTGTTGTTGCGGATCTAGGTCGTGAGCTATGTGAAGTGCCTGTTGGTTTCAAATGGTTTGTAGACGGTCTGTACACTGGTAAGTTTGGTTTCGGCGGCGAAGAAAGTGCTGGTGCGTCATTCCTTCGTAAAGATGGCACGCCTTGGTCAACAGACAAAGATGGCATCTTGCTATGCCTTCTAGCAGCAGAGATCACTGCGGTAACGGGTAAGAACCCTCAAGATTACTATGAAGAGCTAGCGGCGAAGCACGGTGAGTCGAAGTACAACCGTATTCAAGCTGTAGCAAATGGCCCACAAAAAGACGTATTGAAGAAGTTGTCACCAGAAATGGTTGCGGCTGAAACTCTAGCAGGTGATGCGATCACTGCTCGTCTAACGCATGCACCAGGCAATGGTGCTGCGATTGGTGGCCTTAAAGTAACGACAGCTAACGGTTGGTTCGCTGCTCGTCCATCAGGTACAGAAGATATCTACAAGATTTACTGTGAAAGCTTCAAAGGTGAAGAACATCTGAAACAAATCGAAGCTGAAGCACAAGAAATAGTTAATCAAGTATTTGCAGCCGCTGGTTTGTAAAACATCCAATGGTCAATGTATCTAGCAAAGGGTTGATGTGAAAACATCAACCCTTTCATGTTTAAGTGCCCCGAACAGCTTTATCTCCGGGCCATGAATCTGGTACCACAAACCAGAATTGACCGTCTTCCGTTTGTGCGTGTATGAATCGATCTAAAGGCTTTTCAATAGGTTGAGAGAAATCGTCTGTACCGATCGCCCAGCATGGTTTATGTAAATGATAAAGTGGTTTACCAATTAAATCCCATTGACTTTGATAGCACCAGTAACCACTAATCTGACTTGGATTTAATTCATAACCCAAGCACTCCTTAGGAGTTGGCTCTGGAGTAAACGGATTAATATAGAGTCGTCCTTGCATCATTAGGCGCTCTTCTGGAGAGTCGTTTAAAGGAATTATTTTTTGAAATTCCGGGCGATCGCTCATTTTCAGCTGATGCGTGAGCATTCTATCCAATTTTGCATGTAACTGGTCGTGAGCATTCGGGCCATACCAAATGCCGTTGTAAAGAAGATAAAACTTAATCGCCACTTCCCAATGTTCTATCTGATTTGATTCTGTATTCCTCAACACCAAATCGACAGCACCAATGGTCTTACCTTCCGCGTCGTTTAACTGAATTTCTTCGGCAATAATCTGATATCGTTCTGAATTAGAAAGAGCCGCAGTGCATAGGTGCTGATATAAAAAACCCAGCCTAGGATTACCATTGTATTGTTCTGAGCTATTCAAAGGTTTGACCGAGACATCTTCTAAGGTTGCAAACGGAGGGGTTAACTTGAAAAGCGGAGGTGAAGTGGCGATCCATTGGTAAAAGCGTTGCAGTTGGTTCATCCGTATCCCTAAATTTATGGTGAGGCGACAAGCTTTGTTATTGTAACTAAATTTGCTTTTGAGGGTAGGGTGGCTAGCATCGATATTAGGGTTCGAGATACACTTTAAAGACCTAAATGATATCAAGGTGCCAGATGTCAAAACGTTGTTGTATCAACTAGGTTGCACTCTTTCGTCTGATTCCATCGAGAGGTTATTTAGGTTTACATGCGCTAGAAATTGGAAGTAATAATGAATAACTTAAAGCTAGAACAGATTCTTAATGACAAACTGTCACCGCAGTTAATTAAAGATTACGCACCAAATGGGTTACAGGTAGAAGGGAAATCAGCGGTAAAGCGTGTTATCACTGGCGTAACCGCCTCTCAAGCCTTAATCGATAAAGCGATTGAGCTTAATGCAGACGCATTGCTTGTTCATCATGGCTATTTTTGGAAAGGTGAGCCTGAGCCAATTCGTGGCATGAAAGGTAAACGAATTCGTAGCCTGATCAAAAATGATATCAACTTATATGGTTATCACCTTCCTCTAGATATACATCCAGAGCTAGGCAACAACGCTGAATTAGCTCGCTTACTTGAAATCGAAGTAGAAGGTGGGCTTGAAGGGCACCCTCAGTCAGTTGCTATGTTTGGGCGCTTGAAAAAGCCGATGTCTGGTGTTGAATTTGCGAGTAAGATCAACCAAGTTCTTGAAAGAGAGCCTCTGCATATCGCTCCAGAGAATACTGATAAGATGATTGAGACAGTCGGCTGGTGTACTGGTGGAGGGCAGGATTTCATTGAACTTGCTGTACAGCACGGGCTGGATGCATTTATCTCTGGAGAAATTTCAGAGCGCACCACTTATACTGCTCGTGAAATGGACATTCATTACTTTGCTGCAGGTCATCATGCTACTGAGCGTTATGGTGTTCAGGCCTTAGGCAAATGGCTAGCGGATGAATACGGCCTACATGTGGAGTTTATCGATATTGATAATCCGGTTTAACGTTCGCTATTAGTAACGTTAAGCGCTGAAAAGGAAAAGGGTTGAGACGAAAATCTCAACCCTTTTGTTTGTCTATCTTCGTACTAAAAGATCATTCACGTTCGTGAAGTGGAGAAAACTCACGTTGTGTTTCGCCAGTGTATAGCTGACGAGGACGACCGATGCGGTTCAGTGGATCGCTGTGCATTTCGTTCCAGTGAGCAATCCAGCCGATGGTACGAGAAATCGCGAAGATAACCGTAAACATAGAAACTGGAATACCAATCGCTTTAAGAATGATACCTGAGTAGAAGTCTACGTTCGGGTACAGCTTCTTAGACACGAAGTACTCATCAGAAAGCGCAATGCGCTCAAGTTCCATTGCAACGTCTAGCAGAGGGTCTTGAATGTTTAGCTCTTTGAGAACTTCATGACACGTTTCTCGCATTACTGTCGCACGTGGATCGTAGTTCTTGTAAACGCGGTGACCAAAGCCCATTAAGCGGAATGGGTCATCTTTGTCTTTCGCGCGGTCTACATATTCAGGGATGTTATCGACGCTGCCAATCTCTTCTAGCATTCTCAAGCAGGCTTCGTTTGCACCACCGTGAGCAGGCCCCCAAAGGGATGCAATACCAGCGGCAATACATGCAAATGGGTTCGCACCAGAAGAGCCAGCTAGGCGTACAGTTGATGTCGACGCATTCTGTTCGTGATCCGCGTGTAGAGTGAAAATCTTATCCATCGCACGGGCAACCACAGGATTTACTTCATACTCTTCGCAAGGGTTTGCGAACATCATATGCAAGAAGTTCTCAGCGTAGCTAAGGTCGTTACGAGGGTAAATAAATGGCTGACCGATAGAGTATTTGTAACACATCGCCGCCAGCGTTGGCATTTTTGACAGCAGACGGTACGCTGCAATTTCGCGGTGTTCGTCGTTGTTAATGTCAAGAGAGTCGTGATAGAAGGCTGCAAGTGCTCCAACTACACCACACATTACCGCCATTGGATGAGCATCGCGTCGGAAGCCATGGAAAAAGCTTGCGATTTGCTCGTGTACCATTGTGTGACGAGTAACGGTCGTTTTGAATTGCTCGTATTGTTCTCGGGTAGGGGCTTCACCATAAAGAAGGATGTAACATACTTCTAAGTAATCTGCGTTATTGGCTAATTGATCAATCGGGAAACCGCGGTGCAAAAGAATACCTTTGCCGCCATCGATGTACGTGATTGATGATTCACAAGATGCAGTGGCAAGAAAACCTGGGTCAAAAGTAAAGTAACCATTGGCTCCCAGCTTACGAACGTCAATTACAGGTGTACCTAGCGTACCGTCCATAATTGGCAGTTCGATTGGCGCTTGACCTTCAACATGAAGGGTCGCTTTCTTATCCGCCATAACAATCTCCTTTGTTTATTATTTAATCCGTCCAGGATGTTTATGTGCCATTTTTGTACTGTTGTTAAAGCTTAAAGTCAATTTTTCTCCATCTTTGTGTGCACTTGTTATGATTTTTCTCATGAAAATCGTTAAAAATCTGTTCTATGTAGCATAATTTGTTACACCAATTGTATTAGAATGTTGCTCGCCGTATATTGGCAAAGAAAATTTTAGTTAAATCCTTATAAATTCGGGGCTAGAAACAAAGAGTGAGGTTTGTTGCTGGATTCCGTTTGTTAACAAATTGTTTACAATTATCTGGGTGGTTACTCGCGATATTTGTTAAATAGATGTTAACTTTTGTACGTTTGGAAGCTGAAATTGGTTATAACAATAAATGCTCAATGGAGCTGAGTGAGCAAGCCCGTGAAAGAAAGAAAGTCAAGACCTGTTAATTTAGATTTACAGACCATCCACTTTCCTATCACAGCAATCGCATCCATCCTACACCGTGTGTCTGGGGTAATTACGTTTGTTGCGGTGGGTATATTACTGTGGTTACTATCCATTTCTCTGTCATCCCCAATGGGTTTTATGGAAGCCGCTGACATCGTCGATAGCTTCTTCGTAAAATTCATCCTGTGGGGAATTCTTACTGCGCTTGCCTACCACATCGCAGGTGGTATCCGTCACTTATTGATGGATCTAGGTCACTTTGAAGAACTAGATTCAGGCACGATGAGCGCTAAAGTCGCGTTTGGTGCAACAGCAGTATTATCATTATTGGCGGGGATCTTGGTATGGTAAAACACGTATCTTCATTTGGTCGTAATGGTGTACACGATTTCCTACTAATTCGTGCAACTGCAATCATTATGACGCTATACACGATTTATCTGATTAGCTTCTGTGCATTTTCAGATATCTCTTACGCATCTTGGACCCAATTCTTTGGTGGTACCTTCACTAAAGTATTCACCATGTTGGCACTTGTCTCGATCCTGATTCACGCATGGGTTGGTTTGTGGCAGGTATTAACTGATTACATTAAGTGCGCGAAACTACGTGGCGCACTGCAACTTGGTGTTATTGCCGTGCTATTCGGCTATGTCTTCTCTGGTCTATTTATTCTGTGGGGTGCGTAAGTGTCTATTCCAGTTCGTGAGTTTGATGCCGTAGTAATCGGCGCTGGTGGTGCAGGTATGCGCGCTGCACTACAAATTTCAGAACAAGGCCTATCATGTGCTTTGTTGTCAAAAGTATTTCCAACACGTTCTCATACTGTGTCTGCACAGGGCGGCATTACCGTTGCTCTGGGTAACTCGCACAAAGACGATTGGCAATGGCACATGTACGATACCGTTAAAGGTTCCGACTACATCGGTGACCAGAACGCGATTGAATACATGTGTAAAAATGGTCCTGAGTCAGTTATCGAGCTTGAAAAAATGGGTCTTCCATTCTCTCGCTTCGATAACGGTACCATCTACCAACGTCCATTCGGTGGTCAATCTAAAGAGTTTGGTGGTGAGCAGGCTGCTCGTACAGCCGCTGCTGCAGACCGTACTGGTCACGCACTTCTTCACACGCTTTACCAGCAAAACGTAAAACACAAAACAACCATCTTCTCGGAGTGGTACGCTTTGGATCTTGTGAAAAACCAAGACGGCGCAATCATGGGTTGTACTGCGATTTGTATGGAAACGGGTGAAATCTGTTACTTCAAATCGAAAGCGACCATTCTAGCTACAGGTGGTGCAGGTCGTATTTACGCATCGACCACTAACGCGCACATCAACACGGGTGATGGCGTTGGTATGGCACTTCGCGCAGGCGTTCCAATGCAAGACATGGAAATGTGGCAGTTCCACCCAACAGGTATTGCCGGCGCGGGTGTTCTAGTGACGGAAGGTTGTCGTGGTGAAGGTGGTTACCTTCTAAATAAAGATGGTGAACGCTTCATGGAGCGCTACGCACCAAACGCGAAAGACCTTGCTGGTCGTGACGTGGTTGCTCGTTCAATGATGATTGAAATTCGTGAAGGCCGCGGCTGTGATGGTCCTTGGGGTCCACATATCAAGTTGAAACTTGATCACCTTGGTAAAGAAGTACTTGAATCACGTCTACCAGGTATATGTGAACTGTCTCGTACATTTGCACACGTTGACCCAGTGAAAGAGCCAATTCCAGTAATTCCAACTTGTCACTACATGATGGGTGGTGTACCTACTCAAGTCTCTGGCCAAGCAATTAAGCAGAAGGCCGACGGTAGCGAGATGGAAGTACAAGGCCTTTACGCATGTGGTGAGATTGCTTCTGTATCGGTACACGGTGCTAACCGTCTGGGTGGCAACTCATTACTAGACTTGGTCGTCTTTGGTCGTGCTACTGGCTTGCACCTTGGCGAAACGCTAGCAGCGCAAGCGGAAGCTCGTCCTGCAACAGAATCTGATATTGAAGCGTCTCTAGCGCGTACTATGCGTTGGGAAAACAGCACTGGTGGTGAAGATCCGGTTCAGATTCGTAAAGACCTACAAGCATGCATGCAAAATAGCTTCTCGGTATTCCGTGAAGGCGATGCGATGGCAACCGGTCTAGAAGAGTTGAAAGTGATTCGCGAACGTTTGAAAGATGCACATCTAGCGGACAAGTCTTCAGAGTTCAACACGCAGCGTATTGAGTGTCTAGAACTTGATAACCTGATGGAAACCGCGTTTTCAACTGCCGTTGCAGCGAACTACCGTACAGAGAGTCGTGGCGCACATGCTCGTTTCGATTTCCCTGAGCGTGATGATGAGAACTGGCTATGCCACTCTATCTACAATCCGGAAACAGAAGCGATGACTAAGCGTGATGTGAACATGACGCCAACGCATCGTGAAGCTTTCCCGCCGAAAGTACGTACATACTAAAGGGAGGATACGACTATGAAATTAAACTTCTCTTTATACCGTTACAATCCGGATGTGGATACTAAGCCTTACATGAAAGAGTATACCCTTGAGGTAGACGAAGGCTCAGACATGATGGTGCTTGATGCATTGATTCTGCTAAAAGAGCAAGATCCAAGCATCGCGTTCCGTCGCTCATGCCGTGAAGGGGTATGTGGTTCTGATGGTTTGAATATGAATGGTAAAAACGGCCTAGCGTGTATCACACCGTTATCTGCTCTACAAGGCGATAAGATAGTTATTCGTCCACTACCAGGGTTACCTGTCGTGCGCGATCTTATCGTTGACATGACGCAGTTCTATGATAACTATGCGAAAGTTAAACCATTCTTGATTGATGATGGTGCATTACCACCATCACGTGAGAACCTACAATCGCCTGATGATCGTGCGCATTTAGATGGATTGTACGAATGTATCATGTGTGCATGTTGTACAACGTCTTGCCCATCATTCTGGTGGAACCCTGATAAATTCATCGGCCCAGCTGGTCTTCTCGCAGCGTACCGTTGGCTAATTGATAGCCGCGATACGGCAACAGATGAACGTTTGTCTGATCTTGATGATGCATTTAGCGTTTTTCGTTGCCATGGCATCATGAATTGTGTAAGTGTTTGTCCTAAGGGATTAAATCCGACGAAAGCCATCGGTCACATTAAGTCGATGTTGGTTAATCGTTCGGTTTAATTTACTCGCTCTTAGGAATGTCGCAGTGTTGCGGATCACCCGATATGACCGCTTCACTGCTTCAGTAATATTCGAGTAAAGAATACAAAAATTGCCGACCGTATTTTTAGTCGGCTCTTATAGCTCGGCAAAGACCGAAGCAAACGTGAAAACTACTGGTTAAGGGAAAATATGCACAACGGCGTGATGAAGGCATGGCTCGAGTCTTCACACTTGGCTGGCGCCAATGCAACGTATGTAGAGGACCTCTACGAACTGTATCTAAGTGATCCCGATCTGGTAAGTGAGGAGTGGAAACGTGTTTTTGAAGGCTTGCCTAAGCCATCAGAAGAAGTGGCAGAACAACCACATTCACGTGTCCGTGACTACTTCCGACGACTCGCTAGAGAAACAAAGCATTACAATGTCCAAGTTAGTGACCCAGATGTCGATGCAAAACAAGTAAAAGTTCTACAGCTAATCAACGCATACCGTTTCCGCGGGCATGAAGCTGCAGAATTAGACCCACTAGGTCTATGGCAACGCCCAACCGTGGCGGAGTTAGACCCTGCTTTTCATAATCTTACCGAAGATGACTTCGAAGAAACTTTCAACGTAGGTTCTTTTGCTGTTGGGCAAGAAACCATGAAGTTGAAAGATATCTATGAAGCCCTCAACAAAACTTATTGCGGTTCCATCGGTGCTGAATACATGCACATGACTGACACAGAGCAAAAGCGTTGGATTCAGCAACGCCTTGAGTCTGTCGTAGGCCAGCCATCATTCAACAAAGATGAGAAGCGCACATTCCTAGAAGAGCTAACAGCCGCTGAAGGTTTGGAGCGTTACCTCGGGGCGAAATTCCCAGGTGCAAAACGTTTCTCTTTAGAAGGTGGTGATGCGCTGATTCCGATGACGAAAGAGTTGATCCGTCATGCGGGTACAAGTGGAATGCGTGAAGTGGTTATCGGTATGGCTCACCGCGGTCGTTTGAACATGCTGGTGAACGTACTTGGTAAGAAACCTCAAGACCTGTTTGATGAGTTCGCCGGTAAACACGACGAAACTTGGGGTACGGGTGATGTGAAATATCACCAAGGTTTCTCTGCTGATTTTGCGACTCCAGGCGGTGATGTTCACTTAGCACTTGCATTTAACCCATCGCACCTAGAAATCGTAAACCCGGTAGTCATGGGCTCAGTTCGAGCACGTCAAGACCGCTTAGGTGATAATCAAGGTAGCAAAGTGCTTCCTATCACCATCCACGGTGATTCAGCAATCGCTGGTCAGGGTGTGGTTGCCGAAACTTTCAACATGTCTCTTGCTCGTGGGTTCCAAGTTGGTGGTACTGTACGTATCGTCATCAACAACCAAGTAGGCTTTACGACGTCTAATCCTCGTGACACGCGTTCTACGATGTACTGTACCGACATCGCGAAGATGGTGCAGGCGCCAATTTTCCATGTAAATGCAGATGACCCTGAAGCAGTTGCTTTTGTTACTCGCATTGCATTGGATTACCGTAACGAGTTCAAGCGCGATGTCGTGATCGATCTTGTATGTTACCGTCGTCACGGTCACAATGAGGCGGATGAGCCAAATGCGACTCAGCCTTTGATGTACCAGAAAATCAAAAAGCATCCTACACCACGCAAATTGTATGCAGATGTTCTGATCGATAAAAATGAGTCAGATATCGAGACGGCGACTCAGTTAGTCAATGAGTATCGCGATGCATTAGATCGCGGTGAAGTGGTTGTTAAAGAATGGCGTCCAATGGCGTTGCACTCTGTAGACTGGTCCCCTTACTTAGGGCACGAATGGGATATGGAGTGGGATTCAAAATACGACAAGACACGCCTTATTGAGCTAGGCAATCGTCTGTGTCAGTACCCAGAAAGCCATAAACTGCAAAGCCGTGTTAATAAGCTATACAACGATCGTCTAGCAATGATGACCGGTGAAAAAGCGATTGACTGGGGTATGGCTGAAACATTGGCGTATGCTACATTGGTTGACGATGGCAAGCGTATTCGTCTTTCTGGTCAGGACTCGGGTCGTGGTACTTTCTTCCACCGTCACTCGGTTCTTCATAACCAAACCGATGCAAGCACTTACATTCCATTAGCGAATATTCATGACAACCAAGGGCCATTCCAAGTCTTTGACTCAGTATTGTCAGAAGAAGCTGTGTTGGCGTTTGAATACGGTTACGCAACAGCCGAACCAGGTGGTTTAACTATCTGGGAAGCACAGTTTGGTGATTTTGCCAACGGTGCACAAGTTGTTATCGACCAGTTTATCTCGTCAGGCGAGCAAAAGTGGGCGCGTTTGTGCGGTCTTACTATGCTTCTACCTCATGGTTATGAAGGTCAAGGTCCTGAGCACTCATCTGCACGTTTAGAGCGTTACCTTCAGCTTTGTGCTGAGCAAAATATGCAGGTTGTGGTTCCTTCAACACCGGCTCAGGTGTACCACATGATTCGTCGTCAGGTTGTACGCCCAATGCGTCGACCTCTCATTGTTATGTCGCCGAAATCTTTGCTGCGCCACCCTCTATGTACTTCAACGATTGAAGACTTGGCGGATGGTACATTCCAATCTGCAATTCCAGAAGTAGATGATTTAGAACCAAGCAAAGTGAAACGTGTCGTGTTCTGTGCTGGTAAGGTTTACTTTGACCTACTAGAGCAGCGCCGTAACAACGAGCAAGACGATGTTGCTATCGTGCGTATTGAACAGCTTTACCCATTCCCAATGGAAGAAGTACAAGCAGCAATTGCTCAATACACTAACGTTGAAGACTTCGTGTGGTGTCAGGAAGAACCTCAGAACCAAGGTGCTTGGTACTGTAGCCAACATAACTTCCGTGCCGCTATTCCTGCAGGTGCAAATCTTAAATACGCAGGTCGCCCAGCTTCTGCTTCGCCAGCAGTTGGCTACATGTCGGTGCACTTGAAACAACAAAAAGCGTTGGTTGAAGACGCTCTGAACGTGAACTCAAAAACTTCGAATTAAGAATTAGAAGTTAAAGGAAGAAACAGATATGACAATTGAAATTCTGGTTCCAGATTTACCTGAATCAGTTGCTGATGCAACCGTAGCGACATGGCACAAACAACCAGGCGACGCAGTAGAGCGTGACGAGGTTTTGGTTGACATCGAAACAGATAAAGTTGTGCTAGAAGTTCCAGCTCCGGAAGCTGGCGTTTTAGAAGCTATTGTTGAAGCAGAAGGTGCGACAGTACTTTCTAAACAAATCATTGCTAAATTGAAGCCAGGCGCAGTTGCAGGTGAACCAACTGCAGACAAAACAGAAGGTACTGAAGCATCTCCTGATAAGCGTCACAAAGCTGCGCTTAGCGAAGAAAGTAATGACGCACTAAGCCCAGCAGTGCGCCGTTTATTGGCTGAACATGGCTTAGAAGCAAGCCAAGTGAAAGGCACTGGTGTTGGTGGTCGTATTACGCGCGAAGATATTGAAGCGCATCTTGCGAACGCTAAATCTGCGTCAAAAGAAGACTCGCCAGCAGTGGTTGACGTGCCGGCAGCGGCTCGCAGTCAGAAACGTGTTCCAATGACTCGCCTTCGTAAGACAGTTGCTAACCGTTTGCTAGAAGCGAAGAACAACACGGCAATGCTAACGACATTTAACGAAGTGAACATGAAACCAATCATGGACCTTCGTAAGCAGTACAAAGATCAGTTCGAAGAGCGTCACGGTATTCGTTTGGGCTTCATGTCTTTCTACGTGAAAGCAGTAACAGAAGCGCTTAAGCGTTACCCAGAAGTAAATGCTTCGATTGATGGCGATGACATTGTTTACCACAACTACTTCGACATTAGCATGGCGGTATCAACGCCACGTGGTCTAGTTACACCTGTCCTAAAAGACTGTGACAAGCTTGGTTTCGCTGATGTTGAAAAAGGCATCAAAGAGCTGGCTATTAAAGGTCGTGATGGCAAGCTAACGGTAGACGAGCTAATGGGCGGTAACTTCACTATCACAAACGGTGGTGTGTTCGGTTCACTGATGTCTACACCAATCATCAACCCACCTCAATCAGCGATTCTTGGTATGCATAAGATCCAAGAGCGTCCGATGGCAGTGGATGGCAAAGTTGAAATCTTGCCGATGATGTACCTAGCGTTATCTTACGATCACCGCCTAATTGATGGTCGTGAATCAGTTGGTTTCCTAGTAACGATTAAAGAGTTACTAGAGGACCCAGCACGTCTCCTATTAGACGTTTAATATCGCTAAAACGTCTAGTTATCGTAGGTAGCTAGACGTTAAAAATTTCAATGGCTAGACTAGCTCAACGTTTGGCCTTCATTTGAATCCTTCAGTATGAGAACTCATGATGAAGGATTGATTTGAGAAGACCCTACAGACGTACAAGCAGCCAAGACTGCAGCGTTATGGAAATAATAAATCCCTTAAGGGAAAAACAAACGGAATATCGAAATGAATTTGCATGAATACCAAGCCAAACAGCTGTTTGCAGAATTCGGTTTGCCTGTGCCAGAAGGCTACGCGTGTGATACACCACAAGAAGCTTTTGAAGCCGCAGGCCGTATCAGTACAGCCAAGAAAGTAGTTAAATGTCAGGTTCACGCTGGTGGCCGTGGTAAAGCGGGTGGCGTAGAGCTACACGATACAAAAGAAGGCGTTAAAGAGTTTGCACAGAAGTGGTTAGGTAAAAACCTAGTGACTTATCAAACCGACGCTAACGGTCAGCCAGTAACAAAAATCCTTGTTGAAGAAGCTTCAAATATTGCGAACGAACTATACCTAGGTGCGGTAGTTGACCGTGCTAGCCGTAAGATCGTTTTCATGGCTTCTACCGAGGGTGGCGTGGAAATTGAAAAAGTTGCGGAAGAAACGCCGGAACTTATTCACAAAGCAGCAATTGACCCACTAGTAGGTCCACAAGCTTACCAAGGTCGCGAGCTAGCGTTCAAACTTGGTCTTGAAGGCGACCAAATCAAACAATTCGTTAAGATCTTTATGGGTCTTGGCACTATGTTCTCTCAGTACGACCTTGCTCTGCTAGAGATCAACCCACTTGTGATTACTGGCGAAGGCAATTTGCTATGTCTTGACGGTAAGATCAACATCGACTCAAACGCACTGTACCGTCAGCCTAAGCTTCGTGAAATGCACGATCCTTCACAAGAAGATGAGCGTGAAGCACACGCAGCTCAGTGGGAGCTGAACTACGTAGCGCTAGACGGTAACGTTGGCTGTATGGTTAACGGTGCAGGCCTAGCAATGGGTACGATGGATATCGTAAACCTACACGGCGGCAAACCAGCTAACTTCTTAGATGTAGGTGGCGGCGCGACGAAAGAGCGTGTTGCTGAAGCATTCAAGATCATCCTATCTGATGACAATGTGAAAGCGGTACTTGTTAACATCTTCGGTGGTATTGTACGTTGTGACATGATCGCAGAAGGTATTATCGGTGCGGTTAAAGAGGTAGGCGTAAGCGTACCTGTTGTTGTTCGTCTTGAAGGTACTAACGCTGACCTAGGTCGCGAAGTTCTTGCTAATTCTGATGTTGATATCATTGCTGCTGAGTCGCTAACTGATGCTGCTCAGAAAGTTGTTGCTGCTGCGGAGGCTAAATAATGTCTGTATTAATTAACAAAGACACTAAAGTAATCTGTCAGGGGTTCACTGGTGGTCAAGGTACTTTCCACTCAGAGCAAGCTATCGCATACGGTACGCAAATGGTTGGCGGAGTGTCTCCAGGTAAAGGTGGCCAAACTCACCTAGGTCTTCCTGTATTCAACACAGTTCGTGAAGCAGTAGAAGCGACTGGCGCAACAGCGACAGTCATCTACGTACCAGCACCTTTCTGTAAAGATGCAATCCTAGAAGCGATTGACGCGGGTATCGAGCTAATCGTAACGATTACTGAAGGTATCCCTACTACAGATATGATCGACGTAAAAGTGAAGCTAGAAGAAACTGGCGTTCGCATGATTGGTCCTAACTGTCCGGGCGTTATCACTCCTGATGAGTGTAAGATCGGTATCATGCCTGGTCACATCCACAAGAAAGGCAAAGTAGGTATTGTATCTCGTAGCGGTACTCTAACTTACGAAGCAGTTAAACAAACCACTGACGAAGGTTTCGGCCAGTCTACTTGTGTTGGTATCGGTGGTGACCCAATCCCGGGTTCAAACTTCATTGATATCCTAAAACTGTTCCAAGAAGACCCTGAGACAGAAGCGATCGTTATGATCGGTGAGATCGGTGGTACTGCAGAAGAAGAAGCAGCAGCGTACATTAAAGAAAATGTAACGAAGCCAGTGGTTTCTTACATTGCTGGTGTAACTGCGCCTCCTGGTAAGCGTATGGGCCATGCTGGTGCGATTATCTCTGGTGGTAAAGGTACTGCTGAAGACAAATTTGCTGCACTAGAAGCGGCTGGCGTTAAAACTGTGAAATCTCTAGCAGAGATTGGCCAAGGTCTACGTGAAGTGACGGGTTGGTAATCGACCACACTACTTAATAAGTATTAAAAAGCCTGCGATTTCGCAGGCTTTTCTTTTTCCGTTTCAGTGGATTTATGTTTGTTGTTAGCAAGGCCTTTCGCGTTTAATGCTCAATGCGATTATGCTTTGCTTTTAATCAGCTGGCTCAGCATAAATAAGGATGTTGCGCTGATCACTACAGAAGGGCCGGCCGGTGTATCGAAGTGCCATGATAGGCTAAGCCCCATCAGTACTGCCACTGAGCCAATAATAGATGCGAACAATGCCATTTGCTCTGGTGATGAAGAGACTTTACGTGCTGTTGCTGCTGGGATAATTAGGAGCGAAGTCATGATCAACGCGCCAACGAACTTCATACCTACTGCGATTACTACACCCACCATTAGCATTAACACCAATCGAACTAAGTCTGTATTCACGCCCTCAACAGCGGCAAGTTCTTCACTAACAGTGCTAGAAAGCAGTGGGCGCCAGAAGACGTACAAACACGCGCTTACCGCAACAACACCTGCGTAAATAAACATCAGATCTTGTGGAGAGACGGCAAGTAAGTCCCCAAATAGGTAGCTCATTAAATCGACGCGCACGTTTTCCAAAAAGCTAACCGATACTAAACCGATAGAGAGTGCACTGTGTGCCAAGATACCTAACAACGTGTCTGTAGCCACAAGTTGTTGCTTTTGCAAAGTGACAAGCAAAACGGCCAGAGCTAAACAGCAGACGAGTAGCGCAAGGTAGAGATTTACGTTGAGCAAGAAGCCCAGCGCTAAGCCCATTAACGATGCATGAGCTAGGGTATCTCCGAAGTAAGCCATTTTACGCCAAACGACAAATGACCCAAGTGGACCGGCAATGATCGCGATACCAATACCAGCAAGAATAGAAGGTAGGAGAAACTCAATCATGATGGTGATGTCCGTGTTTATGGTGGGAGCATGATGTCGCATCACCGCTTACTGGCGTTCCGGATAAATCGTGATGATGGTGCTCATGGTCGTGATGATAAAACGCGAGAGACTCTCTCGCTGCATTGCCAAATAGTGCGATGTAAGAAGGGTGCTGAGTAATAGTGGCAGGTGAACCTGAGCAGCAAACATGGTGATGCAGACAAATAACATCGTCCGTTTTCGCCATCACTAAATGTAAGTCATGCGATACCATAAATACGCCACAATCAAAGCGGTGACGAATGCTCTCAATTAAGTCATAGAGATCGATTTGACCTTGGATATCCACTCCCTGAGCTGGTTCATCTAATACCAACAGCTGAGGACGTTGAAGCAGAGCACGAGCCAGTAACACTCGTTGGTTTTCACCACCGGATAAGCGATGCATATTACTATTAAGTAAATGTTCAGCGCCAACAAGCCTTAATGCATCAATGCACTCCTGCTTACTGTATTTTCCTGCTAAATTTAGAAAGCGGGTTACATTCAATGGAAGGGAGTCATTGAGCTTCAACTTTTGAGGAACGTAACCAATTTTCAGTTTTCTTTGTCGGTTCAACTTGCCGCTAGTCGGCTTTTGAAGACCTAAGATAACTTTGACTAACGTTGATTTTCCCGCTCCATTGGGACCAATTAGGGTAGTTATTTTGCCCTTTTCTAATTCCATACTAATGTTATCGAGAACTCTGCGGCCATCGAACTCGACGCATAACTGCTCAAGATGGACTAAGGAAGACATGAATGAAACTCATTTGCAAATCAATAATGTTATAATGTAACATTATCTCACTTTCCACGCCATATCCCAAGTAAAACTATGAAAAGAGCATTAATTCTTGCTGCCTCAGCAATGTTAACACTTCCAGCACAGGCAGTAACGGTACTGACGAGTATCAAACCTATTCAGTTGTTAGTAACAGAGCTTACTCAAGGAGTAACTTCACCAGACGTGCTATTGCAGTCTAACACATCACCCCATGACTATGCTTTGCGTCCATCGGATGTTAAAAAGGTCGCTTCGGCTGATTTGGTTATCTGGTACGGACATGATCTCGAACCGTTTCTAGACAAAGTTGTTTCGGATAGATCGAATACTTTGACTATTAGTCAAATTCCAAATCTAGAATTGCGTGAATTTGATAGTGAGCACAACCATGACCATGATGGGCACGATCATGGCTCACATGATCCGCACTTTTGGCTAGGTGTAAGCCAAGCACAACAAGTGGCCAAGGCTGTTGTGAATCAACTTGTATCACTTGATCCGAAAAATGCAGCTCAATATCAAGCGAACCTCAAAAAGTTTGAACTCGAGCTAAAAGACACTGACCAACAGATAAAGCAGAAGCTGGCACCAGTAAAAAACAAAGGTTACTTTGTATTCCATGATGCTTACGGTTATTTCGAAGATCGCTATGAACTAAATCAAATGGGGCATTTTACTGTGAGCCCAGAACGCAAGCCAGGAGCGAAGACCTTAATTCAAATTCGTCAAAAGCTAAGTGGTGGAGATGTGGCTTGTGTATTTTCTGAACCTCAGTTTACCCCGGCTGTCGTTCAGAGCGTAATGAGAGGCAGTGATGTCGCTAAAGGCGAGCTTGACCCGTTAGGGAGTACAATTGAAGCAAAACCTGGCAGTTACTTTACTTTTCTCAACAATATGGCGAATAGTTTTGAGCAATGCTTGAACAAAAAGTCAGATTAAGTGCTGTCGTAATGTAGGAGTAGTCTTTTTAACGTGATCCAGTAGTAAGAATTACAACCTTTGGTAAGGCGAACCTTTTCTCAGAAAGTAATTGAGATATCATTACCAATAATTATCAGCTCAAAATAACCGTATAAATCCATGTTTTACAAACGATGAACGGTCACTTTCAGAGCACAAACTGATACAAAAGGTTTTCGTCTTGCTACGCCAATTAGCCCTTGCTCTGTTGGGCTTTGTCTTATCCTACCAAGCATTTGCGCTTCATAATGCAAATGCAATCTTTTACCCTTTGCCAACTCAGGCAAAGGGTACTTTTATCGCGGCTAAAAAGTTGTTCTTGGGTGAAAAGGGCGGTTTGTGGATTCATGACGTACACGGGAGAGTCCTGTTTTACGATGGTCAAACTATATTGCCTAAATCAGGTAGCTTCCTACAAACGTCGGCCAAGCAGTTGGCTTATCATAAAGGTGCTTTTTGGACCTTTATTGAAAATGAGGTCTATCGAACCTATCCAAATCAGGAACGACGTTTAGTCTTTAGTTTAAATCCAGGCTCACAAATAAGAAAAATAGGGTCTTCAAAGAACTATATTTGGGTGAGTGATGGCGCGCATTTCTATACCTACAATATCGACACTAGCGAATTAAACTCTTTCTCTCTATTGCAGCTCTATCAACATAGTAATAATAGCTACGTTTACATTAATGATGCGGTGCTAGTTGAAACGAAGTGGGCACTAGCAACGACTTCCGGCTTCTATCTTTCTGAAGGTGATAAGTTTGACCATGTCGCTGCCTCAGGTCAAAACTACATTGAGAAAGTCTATTATTCACACACGCGAAGAGAAATTTTGATAGGTACATTGCGTGGCGCTTTAATTTTCAACATTTACCAGCCTGATAAAGAAGTGATTAGAATTGGCGGCTCACATGTTTTGACATTCGCAGAGACAAATCAAGAGTATTGGGTGGGGACCGAGCATGGTCTTTATTTGTACTCATTTTTTTCAGGTGAGGTCACCGAAGTCGCGCCTGCAAGTTTTCTTGAGTTAGAGTTAGATAACACGAAGATTTATTCGTTGTTGAGCGACAATATGGGAGGGATGTGGATTGCGACTAACCAAGGTATTCGTTATTACTCGCTATTTAGTAAAAAATTTGAACGAGTGACCTTTAGTAGTTATGACTCACACACCCTATCAGGACGAATTCGGCAAACTATTGAAGGTCCTGATGGTGCGCTTTGGTTTGCTGATGACCGAAAGATTTATCGTTCAGGAAAGAGTGGGATTAACCAAGTCTTAGAGTTGGAGTCGCAGATCAATGAATTTGCGTTTCAAAACGACATGCTTTGGCTTGCGACCTCAAAAGGGCTGGAAATATTTGAGCTAAATGGTCTCAACAAGATTACATTTCCTTATTTACAGGTTATGGCCGGACATGCCGTAGAGCATGTGACCGTTGATGGTGATGACCGTCTTTGGGTATCAAGCGGATACCATCTTTACAATGTTGATACTGCTGCACGAAGCGTACGAAACTTTGGAAGTGAGTGGCTAGTAAGTCAGTATTTGCCAGCTAAGGTTACGCGTCTATATGATACTGAAGACGCCCTATTAATAGGCACCGATCATGGCGTATACCAATACAGTAATGACAACATCCAGTTTATCCGTTTTTCAGAAAAGTTTGGTGAATCATTAGACATGACCACGGCGGTTGATGGCAGCCAGTGGTTTGCTTCATCTTATGGTGTGTTTAAAACTGATACACGAAGCGATGAAAAACGTGTTGTTGAAATGAGTGAGCCCAACGCCAGACCTGCTTGCTTGATCAGAGACAGGCAAGGTGTATGGTTAGCTTCCTCTGTCGGTTTAAGCTATTACCACCTTTCAGGTGAGTTAGTGAAACATTACTCATCGTCATCAGGCTTAATGAACAATGAGTTCCTCCCTGGTATTTGTAGCGTTATACAGCAGACAGAAATTGGTGAGCGAGAGCTTGTTCTGGGGTCGAAGTACGGACTCGTAAAAGCAGAAGCATCCAAGCTGCTTGTATCTAATCCCCCAGAGTCTAAGTTTATTGTTAGCCAAGTTGTGCTTGAAAATGAAGTTCTGCAAGTTGGTAGTGCCGATCTGAATGGGCTCACACTGCCATATGGATCTTCGCTGAGTTTTTTATTCGGTGTGATGCCAAAACCAGACAGTCAAAATTTGTACTATCGATTGAACAACGATGACCCATGGCAAACGTTAGAGGGGGGCCAACTGACACTCGAGCACCTTAGTTCCGGTGAATATCACTTGCAGGTCAGTAATGAGTCTCAAGTTGCCGCTGGAGTCGTTGGTTTAGAATCTCACTTTATCGTCCTTCATCCTTGGTATCTATCGCGATTTGCTATTTTAGGCTTTGTCGTAGCTAGTATTGCGGTCGTCGCATTACTTGTTTTCTGGCGCTCTCGCTACGTTGTACAGGCTAACCGTGATCTAGCAGCTCAAGTGACTCTCAAAACGAATCAGTTAAGACATCAGAGTAGAGTGTTGCTTACGAGCAACCAGCAATTACGTAAACAGATTCAAGTTAGAAACCTACTCGTAGACCATGTAGCTCTATCCATAAAATCAAGCGTCGACTTTATTGTGGCGAAACTACCTATGCCTCTGGATACTGCGACGGAGGATCATTTGGCTAAAACGAATTGGCAGTTAAATGAACTCAAAAGCGTTCCAAGTGATGTAAGTGGTGGGAGTCAGAACTACAACTTGAGTCAGATAACTCAGTCAGTGGTTGATGTATGGCAAGATGACTTTGCAAAAGCGGGTATTTTGGTAGAGCTAGAAGATGAGAGCAAGCAGAGCCGGGTTGCTCTGGAAAGTTTTAATCTTGATGTTATTTTCAATAGCATTTTTGCCAATATCATCAAGCGCTCTTTCCGAGGTCAAACAGTCAGAATTATGCTAGAAGAGGGGCATGATATTGTGTCATTGAGCTTTCTTGATTACGGGACGCAATTACCTAATAAAGTCGCGACTGGGCTTCCATCTAACTTAAATCACTCTGAGTTGAGTATTGACCACCTTGCCCAACTAGTGACAACGAGTGGTGGTTATTTGGCTGTCTTCTCTTCTGATGCTCAAAACAAAGTCGAGATTACATGGCCATCTGCGCAGGAAAGGAGTTATCTGGATGAACCGCAGCAAGAACTCAATCCTGTAACTATTGCAGAAGATCAAGTCACACCAGAGAAAGAGTGGTTGCAAAAAGTCTATCAATTAGTGGCAGAGCATTACCATGATCCTGAATTTGGCACTGCGTCAGCCGCTAAAATGCTGTATATGTCTGAACGCTCTTTGCAGAGACGTTTTAAATCTGCCTCGTCAAGAACGTTAAAAGACTATGTCACAGAGGTTCGTTTGGAAACGGCGTGTGAACAGTTATTGGCGGGTGAGAAAATCAGTGACGTCGCCTTTAACTGTGGCTTTAATGATCCATCTTACTTTAGCCAAAAGTTTAAGTTGCATTTTGGTTTGCCCCCTTCCAAGTTTGCTTTGACTCAAGAAAGCCAAGAAATTAACTAGAAAACCTTCATTATACGCTCCCTAGTTAATAGTTAAGATGCTGGGGAGCTGCATACAGTGCTCTATTATTGCTGCAGTTGCTAACGCAGTAAGTTTCATTGTTTCTTCATCACATCTAGCCTACAAGTCCATTCTCAACACGTAAGCACGATCACGTTCTATCTGTTAGTCGCGATGTTCATAGCAATAAGCATAAATGGCTTCAAGAGAATGATTTACTGATAGTTGCAACAAATAAATGACAGTTGTATTGCTGTATCAAAAGAGCGTGGTTCATTTGGGGGAGTGATGGCATGCGACATTCGTGAAAACGAAAACTGTGTTGAAAAGATGAATAAGGTAAAGAAGTTTTGAAAGAGGTGAAAAAAATATCGTGGTATAGCCGGGGGGACTATACCACGGGTGTCAAGGACACCTTCGCTTGCTGCCGGAGTGACATGTTGCCATGCCACCTCTGGAATTTATTAGAGAGGTTGCCCTCTCGATGGAGTAACTATACGAGAGGTTACTTATTTTTCTTATAAAAATAACGCCATGTTTATATGAGAAAAGCGACAATGTTTGGTTTTCTACTTAAACCATTGTTTTAATTTGAATTTTTTGTTTTCTATCTTGGTTTGTGACATTTTTGTTTCGTTAGGTGTCATTTTTAATTGTTAATTTTGACGTAAATAACGAGAGGAAATTTACGAAGTTAACGTTTGAAAGCGTGAAAACATTTACGGAATCTTTGATTTCACACAAGGATTGAAGGGGTATAGGGGAGTAATATTGGCAACCTAAACTTATTAAATAATAATATTTCTCATTAGCAATACTCTTAAGGGCCACTATGAAGTTATCAGAGATTAATCCTGGCGATACGGTGACGATTCGGTTGTTAGATGGTCTTTCATCAGATATCAGAAAGAAACTCATGGTAATGGGGCTGCTTCCCAATACAGAAGTCAAAGTGATTCGACGTGCGCCAATGGGCGATCCTTTACAAGTCGAAGTCCGTGGTGTGTCTGTCGCATTGCGAGAAACAATTGCTCAGAAAATTGAAGTGGAGCGAGTGTAATGCAATATCAAGTGCTAACCGTAGGTAACCCTAATAGTGGTAAAACGACGCTATTTAATGGTTTAACTGGCGCAAAACAGCAAGTTGGTAACTGGGCAGGCGTCACGGTTGAAAAGAAAACGGGACAATTCAAGCATGCTGGGGATGAGTTTTTGCTCACTGACCTTCCGGGTATTTACTCATTAGACAGTGGTAATGATAGTAATAGTATTGATGAATCCATCGCATCGCGTGCGGTTCTAACTCATCCTGCTGATCTCATTATTAACGTGGTGGATGCTACAAGTTTAGAGCGCAGCTTATATATGACGCTGCAACTTCGCGAACTTGGTCGCCCTATGATTGTTGTCCTCAACAAGATGGATGCGCTAAAGCGTGAACGTCAGATGATTAACGTTGCAGAGCTTGAGAAAACGTTAGGTTGTCCGGTTGTCAGTTTATCTGCAACCAATAAAACTCAAGTGGCAGAGTTTAAAGAAAAGCTTCATAAATCCATCGTTCAAGGAGTGCCACTTAAGGAATTGTCTTTGCATTACGGTGAGAAGATGGAGTCGGCAATTCAAACGGTTTCCGCACTTTTTAACGACCAAACCGTCGCTCATCGTGCACTAGCGATTCGTGCGCTTGAAAAAGACACAATGGTGCTCAATAGTCTTTCTGATATTGATAGAAGCAAAGTATTGGAAGTCATTACGACGTTAGATTTGGATATCGATTTGCATGTCGCGGATACTAAGTACACGCATCTGCATGAACAGTGTAAAAAAGTTCGCCGAAGCGAAGGCAAGTTAAGTCGTAGTGTGACTGAAAGACTCGACCAGTTTATTTTGAACAAGTGGATTGGAATTCCTTTCTTCTTTGTTGTTATGTACCTGATGTTTATGTTCTCGATTAACATCGGTAGTGCATTTATCGACTTTTTTGACATTGGTGTGGGCGCATTGTTGGTTGATGGTGGTCACCACTTGTTAGACGGTCATTTGCCTGTGTGGTTAGTGACGGTTCTTGCTGATGGTATCGGTGGTGGTATCCAGACGGTTGCAACCTTCATTCCGGTTATCGCGTGTTTGTACCTGTTCCTAGCGGTACTTGAGAGCTCAGGTTACATGGCTCGCGCAGCATTCGTACTAGATAAAGTGATGCAGAAGATCGGTCTACCGGGCAAAGCATTTGTACCGTTGGTTCTTGGTTTTGGCTGTAACGTTCCGTCAATCATGGCAACTCGCACTCTAGACCAAGAACGTGAGCGTAAACTGGCTGCATCTATGGCGCCATTTATGTCATGCGGTGCTCGTCTGCCTGTATACGCACTATTCGCTGCAGCATTCTTCCCTGGTTCTGGTCAGAACATTGTATTCGCACTTTACCTACTTGGTATTGTAGCAGCGATCTTCACAGGTCTTTTCCTTAAGCACACGCTTTACCCAGGTAGCAGTGACAGCCTAGTAATGGAAATGCCTGATTACGAACTTCCGACGCTACAAAACGTGGTGATCAAAACTTGGCAAAAGCTAAAGCGCTTTGTACTTGGTGCAGGTAAAACCATCGTTATCGTTGTTGCTATTCTGAGTTTCTTCAACTCATTGGGTACTGATGGCAGTTTTGGTAACGAAGACAGCGAAAACTCTGTGCTTTCTAAAGCAGCGCAAGTAGTGACTCCAGTATTCTCACCAATCGGTGTTCAAGAAGACAACTGGCCAGCGACGGTAGGTATCATTACTGGTATCTTCGCAAAAGAGGCGGTAGTTGGTACTTTGAACAGTCTATACACTACGCCAAGCGACGGTGAAGACGCAGAATTTGATCTAATGGGCAGCCTAGAAGAGGCAGTAATGAGTATCCCTGAAAACCTAGCCGGTTTGAGCTACTCAGATCCACTAGGCATTGAAGTGGGTGACTTAACTGACTCAAATGCCGTTGCCGAAGAACAAGAAGTCGATGCTTCTATCTTCGGTAACATCAAATCGCAGTTTGCTTCTGGTAATGCCGCATTTGCTTACCTAATCTTTATCCTACTGTACACACCTTGTGTGGCGGCGATGGGGGCTTACGTACGTGAGTTTGGTCATAAGTTCGCACGCTTTATTGCGGTTTGGACAATGGGCTTGGCTTACCTATGTGCGACGTTCTACAACCAATTGACGCATTTCGCAGATAGCCCAGTAACAAGTGGTATTTGGATGGCTGTGATCGTAGCTATCTTCTTTGGCACATACCGTGTGTTCAAACAAGTTGGTAAGAAACAAAACGGTGCATTAGAGGTGCAAATAGCATGATTTTAAAAGAGCTTTATCAATACATTGCAGACAAAGGAACCGTCTCCCAGTCAGCTCTGGCTAAACAGTTTGGGATGAGTGAAGATGGTGCTGACGCGATGTTAAGTGTGTGGATTAAGAAGGGCAAAATTAGCCGCCTAGTTGACACCAATAAAGCTCATGACGTGACTCGAGTTCGCTACTCAGTGACTAAACAAGATGGTTTGTCTCTGACAGTCACCATGTAGCGACTATCAAAATTAGTCACCTAAAAATTATCACGTAAAAACGACAAAGCCGCATCAGCAATGATGCGGCTTTTATTTTGCTGGTTATTGTTTGTGAATACAGCGAAATTAATGTTCTTCAGAGTGTTTAGTCGCGCCTAACCCTAGGAACTTTAAACCAAGACTTAAAACTAAAATCGAAATAGGTAATGTTAAGATCGTCCAATCTAAGCTGTCGAAGTTAATCAGCACGAGCTCTAAGAACTTCACAAACAAGATCACGATGATGACTTCAGCCAAAATGTTTTTTAGATGGCCGATGTTTGGGGTTCTGATCCAATGCAAAACCGACTGCTCTTGTGTTTTCGCTTTAGCTTTGTTGGAAATAAATAGTGTGTAGATGCCGTGAGCAAAGATGAACAAAACTAGTGCGACAAGAAACGTATCCAGTGACTTGATCAAATAAGCGATCGCGATGTCTGCTTTATCTAAATGTGCGAGTGCTTCTGGAGGTGTTTGATTGAGAATGAAGACCGCAAATGCCGAATAGGTTTTTGCTGCACCCATAAGAAAAAGCAAGAATGAAGCAGCCATAGAACAGATAATGGCGATCCAGCTGACGTATCGGAATGTGTTGAAGACTTGTTTCATGATGACCCTCTCTAACTGAGCTGGTAGTCTAAACAAGTTTTATTTTAGTGATAATCCCGGAAAAATGAGAAAGATTGTTACAAATACGTATTAATCTTTCTCTGTCTATTTCAGCCGTATTCAAAGGCGAATTATTTTCGCTAGCAGTGCTTATGCTTTTTGGAAAATAGAGCTCAGTGACAGCACATTTTTAATGCGACCAAGCAATTCGTTTTGCTCTTCTTCTGTACGGAATTCACCTTTGGTATTACCCCAAACCGGTCCCGGCCATGCTATGTCATCTTTGAAGCGAGCGATATGGTGAATGTGCAGTTGCGGCACCATGTTACCTAGTGCACCGAGGTTTAACTTGTCTGGACGGAATGTTGCTTCCAGTGCTTGGCTTACCGCTTGAGACTCTAGCAAAAACTGTTGCTGTTCTTTCATTGGCAAGTGGTGAAGCTCTTTTAGGTTTGCACGTTTTGGTACCAAGATAACCCATGGCACAGCATTGTCTTTATGCAGAAGCGCCACACACAGTGGGAAGTGGCCGATAACGGTGGTGTCTTTTGCCAGTTGAGGGTGCAGTTCAAAACTCATTATGTTGTCCGATTTGAATTGAATGACATCAGTATACGCCAGATAAAACAAAAGGTTGACGCTTTCACGTCAACCTTTGTCATCATTTAGCTTGTGCTACTTAAGCTACCTACGTAAAAGCGGATTACATACGCTCTAGAGTATCAATACCTAGTAGAGACAGACCTTGCTTGATGGTCTTCGCTGTTAGCGCAGCTAGTTTCAGACGGCTTTGTTTCACAGCTTCGTCTTCAGCAACTAGGATAGGGCACGCTTCGTAGAAACTAGAGAACTGACCTGCTAGTTCGAATAGGTAGCTACACATGATGTGCGGTTGGCCTTCGCGAGCGACAGATTGAACCGCTTCTTCGAACTGCATAAGTTTAGCAATAAGTGCTTTCTCTTTCTCATCAGTGATTTTGATGTCGCCTTGGAGAGCGTCCATAGCAACACCAGCTTTAGCGAAAATAGAAGCTACGCGAGTGTATGCATATTGCATGTATGGTGCTGTGTTACCTTCAAACGCTAACATGTTGTCCCAATCGAACACGTAGTCAGTCGTACGGTGTTTAGATAAGTCAGAGTATTTAACCGCTGCCATTGCAACTGTTTTAGAGATCTTCTCTTTTTCTTCCGCATCTAGCTCAGGGTTTTTAGATTCGATCAGTTGTGCTGCACGAACTTCTGCTTCATCTAGAAGGTCGGCAAGGCGAACGGTACCACCCGCACGAGTCTTGAATGGCTTACCATCTTTACCAAGCATCATGCCGAACGCGTGGTGCTCAAGAGATACTGACTCAGGTACGTAGCCTGCCTTACGAACAATTGTCCAAGCTTGCATTAGGTGCTGGTGTTGACGTGAGTCGATGAAGTAAAGCACACGGTCTGCGCTTAGCTCTTCATAACGATATTTTGCACATGCGATGTCTGTTGTTGTGTATAGGAAACCGCCATCGCGTTTTTGAACGATAACGCCCATTGGTTCGCCATCTTTGTTCTTGTATTCATCTAGGAATACAACTTGCGCGCCATCATCTTCAACGGCAAGACCTTGTTCTTTTAGGTCTGCAACGATCTTAGGAAGCATGTCGTTGTACATGCTCTCGCCCATCACGTCGTCACGAGTCAGTGACACGTTTAGACGGTCGTAGTTGCGCTGGTTTTGGATCATGGTTACATCAACGAGTTTTTTCCACATTTCTGCACAGTACTCGTCACCGCTTTGCAGTTTCACAACGTAGTTTCGCGCCTTTACTGCGAAGTCTTCATCTTCATCGTACAGCTTTTTCGATTCGCGGTAGAAGCCTTCAAGGTCCGCAAGCTCCATAGAAACTTCGCCAGACTCTTGTTGTACACGTTCAAGGTTTGCGATAAGCATACCGAACTGAGTACCCCAGTCGCCGATGTGGTTCGCACGGATCACTTTGTGACCTAGGAACTCAAGAGTACGTACCACCGCATCACCGATGATGGTTGAACGTAGGTGACCAACGTGCATTTCTTTAGCTACGTTTGGTGCAGAGTAGTCAGCAACGATAGTTTGAGCTTCGTCTGCTGCAACGCCAAGACGTGAGTCAGCCAGTGCTGCTTCCGCTTGTTTTGCTAGGAACTCTTCGCTTAGGAAAATGTTGATGAAACCAGGACCAGCGATTTCTGTCTTGCTCGCAATACCATCTAGGTCTAGAACATCCAGTACTTTCTGTGCAAATTCTCGTGGGTTAGTACCCAGTTTTTTAGCAACGCCCATTACGCCGTTTGCTTGGTAGTCACCAAATTGTGGCTTTGCTGATTGGCGTACTGCCGCAGGACTGCCTGCAGGTGCGCCAGCGGCTTCTAGAGCCTGAGATACTTTGTCATTAATAAGTGCTTGGATATTCACACGCGTTTCCTTCAATTCAAGGACGAAGAACTCGGCGAAATAAGTGCCGAGTTCTGTTGGAGTTCACAAAAATGGGGCTAATGATAACAACTTTATTGCTTTTCATACAGAGAGGAATTGGGGAAATTTATACTTTTTCGATTGAATGGAAATGTGGCTTAGTTTGCGTTTACTATTGCGCTCAGAGTAATGAGATAAATCGCCCCATAAGAGAGCCACAATGACGACTCAACTAGTTGAAAAACGCCTAGCGCCTGAATTGATGATCCAAGATCTGGATGCATTTATGGCGAAGATTGAAGAGCTTGCATCCCTGTTAAAACTGGATCTGAGCTTTGCTCAAGCTGACCATATTGCGCTGCGAATTAATGATACTGAAACAGCAAAAGCCGCGCATGAAGCATGGAATCAATACGGTAAGGTGATTTCACAAGCGAAAATAAACGGTCGTCCAATCATCGTTATCGAATTCGACAAAGCGTTGGAAAGCCGTGGTTGGAAGATTGAGTGTCTGGAACTGCCATACCCTGCGGAAGGCAAAATCTACCCAAATGAAAGCTGGGAACATGTGGAGTTTGTTATTCCATCTCATGCTGAAACCGCAGACGAGTTTCTTGCTGATTTGAAACACACTTACCCAGCGTTTGGCGCGCGTTTTGATGAGTTACAAGAGCTGGGTGTAAAGAGCAAATTGTCGAGCCCGAAAGGGGATGGCGAACGCTTGAAAAACCCAACCGTGGCGTTTAAGTACCAAGGCATTTGTATCAAATTGCACCCGCATTCACTTAAGCGTATTGTGGAGTCTGAGCAGGCGTAAAACGCTAGAGTGAGAATTGCTGAGTTGCGAGAGGTAAAAAGGGAGCCGAGGCTCCCTTTCGTAAGCGAATCACTATTTAGCCGGTGATTTGCGTTTTGGGTTGGTAATGGAAAGTTTTTTGCCTTTCAACTCTTCATTTAGAGTGAGTGTGAAAGTCTTTGGAAACGGCATTCGTTTACAATGATCCACTTTGTTCCTGACGATTGTGAGCAGGGCTTCCGTTGAAGAGTTTTGCTCTATTTTTAAGCTAAAGTCATCGTTCTTACTGCAGCCATTAGACTCGGCGATAAATGAAATTTGACTATCGCTAGTTCGATACGCTTCAACCATGATGGCTTGATGTTCAGACTCTAGACCTTGCTGCGTTTCTGTATTTGCCGAGCAAGCGACTAAACTGATGGAGCTCAAGCCAAGCAGCATTGTTTTGAGTACATATTGCATCTTATTGTCCTTTTTTGCGACGTAGGAAAGGACCTGCGGCCAGCAACATTAATAGGCTAATTGAGAAGCTGCCGCCTGAACTTGATGTTTTGGTTACGCTGCTCTCGCTAGTGTTATCTGAACTAACTGACATCTTGATATTGCGAATATACGCTTGCGCGTTGTAACCACCGCTAAACTCGTAATTTTTCAGATAAGCAAAAGTAACCGTGTTTGACTTCCTGTAAAAATCGATAGAAAGTTCACTGTAATCAAGAAGCTGGCGGGTGTAGTCATACTCTTGGCCGTTGACAAAAACGACAAAATAATCGAAACCATCGGATAGGACTTTAAAATCCATGGATAGTTTGCCTTTTGGCAAATCGGTTAAATGCAAGATGGATGCACCAGTAGACATTCCCATTTCTGCTGACTGAAGCTCACCATTTTCAGTTGTCCAAGCGTATTCATTGGTGTAAACATTTGCGCCAGCTAGTGGGATGGCACTGCTCAATGAGCTGCTTGCTTTATCTACACCTGTATACTTAAACGTTGTTATAAGTTTGGACAGTTTCGGATGATCGGTAAAGAGCTCTATCGTTGTTACTGACTCTGAATAGCTAGGTTGGTAACCCACGGTAATTTGGCAGCTTTGAGAAGGCTTTAAGGTACCAGTACAAGTGCTTTTCTCGATGGTACTTCCGTATGATATTGTGCTTTCGTAGATGTTGAATGGGATAGTATCGTCATTACGAATAGTAAAGGTCTCTTGCTGTCCTTTTCGCTCAACGAAATGAAGATCTCGATACTGGGTATAGCTGATAGTATTACGATGACTATCTATCCAACCATTGTGCTGAAAATGAGCGACGTTTGCATAAACACCATAAGCATTTGGTTGAGCACATCCATCACCCCAACTGACCACTCCTAATAACTTGTTGATGCCGTTATCGTCAACGATGAGCGGACCGCCGCTATCTCCTTGGCAGCTATCTTTACCTCCCCAATAGTATCCAGCGCAAATGCCGTCATCTGATACATTAGAGTAGTTTCCTGGTAGGTTTTGGCAGGTAGCTCGATCTACGTATTCCAAATCTACTTGTTGTAAAACGGTTGGGTATATTCGGTCTGTCGTGGACGTATTTCCCCATCCAGCCACGTGCAACTTGTCTCCTACGCGTACGCTATCTAAAAGTTCTGGCGTTGCCAGGTCAATCGTTGCGCTATCGATATTGTGTTCTAATTCAATAAGAGCGATGTCATTGTTCGTTGTATTGCTGTTATATTCATTATGTGAATAGATATTGTTAACAGCGATACGCTGCGATTGAGACTCGTTGTTTTGGTCATAAAGGCCAAGAACGATATCTATATCGTCCGCATTAAGACCTTCCACACAGTGCGCAGCAGTTAATACGTATTTTCCACCTAGGAAACTGCCACCACAAAAGTGACCAATAGATGTAGGTTGTCCTTTACGTACCAGTGAAGCAATAAATTTCCAGTCGGAAGTGTTGGCAGGTTCGCCGCCGATAATGCGAGTGGATACATCATTCTGAACAGGCTCAAGAGTATCTGCGATTGTGGTTGCTGGTAAAGTCAGCCCAATCAGAAAAGCCACTAACGTTTTTTTCATTTTAATTCCGTAATATTAACGTGGTTTATTATAAGGAGGATAAATGATAAACGGAATCATTCTCTCAGTAAATAGTTGTAGAGAAATGAAAAATTATAACGTATCGGTTTAACTTTGATGGTTAGAATTGGAGGGGGTGGGGATCTTCTGAAAAGATGAAACCCGTCAAGTTGGACGGGTTTCACTATCGTTGTAACTAGTACGGAGGGATTACAGGATCACTGTTTTATTCCCATAAACAAAGACGTGGTCATTGATCACTTTATTCAAAGCCTTACTCAATACGTTCTTCTCTACATCGCGTCCCGCTTGCGCCATATCTTGGGCATTGAATGTATGGTCGACAGGAATTACGTCTTGCTTGATGATCGGCCCTTCATCTAAATCATTAGTCACGAAGTGTGCTGTTGCACCGATGATTTTCACACCGCGATCGTAAGCTTGTTGATATGGCTTCGCGCCAATAAAAGCAGGTAAGAAGCTGTGATGAATATTAATGATTTTGTGGTGATATTTCTCAACAAACGTCGGCGTTAATACGCGCATGTATTTAGCTAGCACCAAAAAGTCAGCATCGTATTGATCGATCACTTCTAGCATCTTCTGCTCGTGTTCTTCACGGCTAAGGTTTTCATGGGTCACATGGTGGTAAGGAATGTCGAAGCGTTCAGTGAGAATTTGCAGTTTGTCGTAATTCCCCACCACAGCGGCGATCTCAACATCTAGGCTTCCATCGTAGGTTTTCATCAGAATATCGCCTAAACAATGCGCTTCTTTTGTGACGAGAATGACGATGCGCTTACGGCGAGAGCCAACCAATTTACGCTTAGCACCTTGCGGGAGAGCTTGGTCCAAGTCGGCAAGAAACGTTTGATCGTTGAAGTATCCCTCCAGCTCCGTTCTCATGAAAAAGTGGCCACTGGTATTATCAACAAATTCGTTATTGTGAACGATGTTGAGTTGGTGCTTGTAACAGATATTAGTAATTTTCGAGATGAGACCCGGGGCGTCAGAACAGTGGGTCAACAGTGTTTTCTTTTCCATAAATCAGGTACTTCCATGCATTAATATTTTAGCGTACGAATTTGTTATTATTCCCTAGCGGGTGTAACTGTACTGCCATGTTTCACCATAAATAATCTATTCTTACGTTGGTTTCAACAAAATATCCGCGTGTCGCCGCAAGCTGGTCAGATTGTGGGCTGATGTCACTCCTATTCCTCTGATATACTCTCGATAATTTTTCAAACTCAATACCAAGCATGATCGCAAAAACTTTTTCCTCTGATGGCGCGTTAGGTAAGGCCATTCCTGGCTTTCAAGCTCGTCAGCCACAAATCGATATGGCGGAAGCCGTCAGCAGTGCGATCAAAGATCAAACCCAGTTGGTGGTGGAGGCAGGAACCGGAACCGGTAAGACCTTCGCCTACCTAGTCCCTGCGCTGTTAAGCGGTAAAAAAGTGATCATCAGTACAGGCTCGAAAAACTTGCAAGAGCAGTTGTACCATCGTGACTTACCGCTCATGGTCAATGCGCTTGGTTTTTATGGCCAAGTGGCGTTATTAAAAGGGCGTTCTAATTATCTGTGTTTGGATCGTTTGAGCCGCCAAATGGTCGAAAGCCACACTAATGAATCTGACCCGACGTTATTAACTCAACTGGTTAAAGTGCGTGCTTGGTCATCAGAAACCAAAACAGGTGACCTTGGGGATTGTGATGATCTACCAGAAGACAGCATGATCATTCCGACCATCACCTCAACCAATGATAACTGTTTAGGTAAAGAATGTCCGAGCTACACTGATTGCTTTGTATTGAAAGCGCGTAAGCGAGCCATGGATTCCGACATTGTTGTAGTGAACCATCACTTGTTTCTTGCTGATTTAGCGATTAAAGAAACAGGATTTGGTGAACTGATTCCAGAAGCCGATGTGTTTATTTTTGATGAAGCTCATCAGTTGCCAGATATTGCGAGCGAATATTTCGGCCAGTCAGTTTCAAGCCGCCAAATTCACGATCTTGCCAAAGACATTGAAATAGCCTACCGCACCGAAGCCAAAGATATGCGTCAATTGCAAAAAGTGGGCGACAAACTCATGCAAAGCGCAATGGACATGCGGATTGTATTGGGTGAACCAGGCTTTCGTGGCAACTGGCGTGAGGCGTTGCAATCAGGTTCCATTAAGCGAGAATTATTGCGCTTAACTGACAGCCTCGAATTGGCGATTGATGTACTCAAAATAGCTTTAGGGCGCAGTCAATTACTGGATACGGCCTTTGAACGAGCCAATTTGATCAAAGGCCGTATCGACCGCGTCTGTGATGTCGATATTACCGGTTACTCATACTGGTACGATACCTCGCCTCGTCATTTCGCTCTGCACATTACGCCTCTTTCTGTCGCGGACAAGTTCCATGAGCAAATAGAGATTAAACAAGGCGCTTGGATTTTCACGTCAGCAACCCTAGCCGTATCGGGCGATTTCAAGCACTTTACTGAGCGCCTTGGCCTCAAGCCTACAAAGCAATTTTCTCTGCCGTCCCCCTTTGATTATCAAAAACAAGCGCGCCTTTGTGTGCCAAGGTATTTGCCAGAGCCAAACAGTAACGGCTTAGCGGATAAGTTAGTCCGAATGCTTGCTCCGGTGATTGAAGAAAATGATGGTCGCTGCTTCTTTTTATGTACCTCGCACAGCATGATGCGTGAACTAGGTGAGAAGTTCCGAGAAGTACTTGAGCTGCCTGTGTTAATGCAAGGGGAGATGAGTAAGCAGAAAACCTTGGCGGAGTTTATGGAACTGGGTAACGCTTTACTCGTGGCGACGGGCGCTTTCTGGGAAGGGATTGATGTTAGAGGTGATGCGCTGAGCTGTGTTATTATCGACAAATTACCGTTTACCGCCCCTGACGATCCGTTACTCAAAGCCCGTATCGAGGATTGTCGATTACGTGGCGGTGAACCATTTGCTGAAGTACAAATCCCGGATGCAGTGATTACGTTAAAGCAGGGAGTAGGGCGATTAATTCGAGATCAGAAGGATCACGGTGCGTTGATCATTTGTGATAATCGCCTCGTCACGCGAGACTATGGTGGTATTTTCCTCGGAAGCCTACCACCTATCCCAAGGACGCGAGACTTAGATGGAATCAAAGCATTCCTGAAAGCAGAACAATCTGTCACAGACGCAAGTGCTGAGGCATAACCCAATAAATGAAAGTTGTAGAGAGTTAAATGAGCGCAAAAATTCTTGCTATCGATACAGCGACTGAAAACTGTTCAGTTGCGTTGTTGGCTAATGATCAAGTGATTTCACGTAGCGCGGTTGCACCACGCGATCACACCAAAAAAGTACTGCCAATGGTTGATGAAGTACTCAAAGAAGCTGGCCTGACTCTACAAGAGCTGGATGCGTTAGCGTTTGGACGTGGTCCAGGTAGCTTTACTGGCGTTCGTATCGGTATTGGTATCGCACAAGGTTTGGCGTTCGGTGCTGACTTACCTATGATCGGCGTTTCAACGCTGGCTGCAATGGCTCAAGGTAGCTATCGCTTACATGGTGTGACCGATGTCGCTGTGGCCATTGATGCACGTATGGGTGAAGTTTACTGGGCACGTTACACTCGCCAAGCAAACGGTGAGTGGGCAGAGATGGATGCAGAGTGCGTAATTCCACCAGCACGTCTAGTTGAAGAAGCACAAGCAGACGACAAAACGTGGACGACAGCAGGTACTGGTTGGGATGCTTACCAAGAAGTATTAGCAGACCTACCGTTTAATTTGACGCATGGTGACGTTCTGTACCCTGATTCACAAGACATTGTGATTCTTGCTGAACAAGAATTTAAAAAGGGTAATACCGTGCCGGTCGAAGATTCGAGCCCTGTTTATTTACGTGATAATGTGACATGGAAAAAACTTCCTGGTCGCGAATAGTCCGTTTTTCATTAACCTGACAAAAAGCAGGGCGTTTGCCCTGTATTTTTATGGAGTGCTATGGCGTCGATTAATGGCTTGCCTCCTTCTTTGATTCCCGGTGCAAATCGCACTAATAAAGCCAGTCAAAAGAAGCAGGTAAATAAATCACAAACAAAGCAGCCTGTAGGTCAGCCTTCAAAGGTTGCTAACGCCGTGGCGCACTCCATAAAACACGTGGATGAGTCCCAAATTCACCGAGCTCAAGTGCAATATGACCTTCCTGAAGGGGGCGCACGTAAAGCAATGGAGCAGTACATGGATGTCATGAATCGAGCTAAAAAAGAGGAACTGGCTCAATTACTTGGTGTCGATATTTACGTGTGAGATCTCCCCAGCTTGGGGTTACAAATATTGAAAGGTGGTTTATGAAGGTTTTTGGACGGTTTTTTCTCGCATTATTTGCTACGGTTGGTTTGTCTGCGTGTAGCTCGTTGCCAGAGGAGCTAAATGCAAGCACAGAATTGGTCGTTACAGACTATAAAGCTTTTGCTGAGTCTCAGGGGCAAGTGAGTGAAGATGTTCGCCTTGGTGGAATCATCGCTAAAGTGGATAACTTTAAAGATAAAACGCGTCTAGAGATTGTAAACCTTCCTATCAGTAAGTCTGGTAAACCTGATATTGATGAAGAGCCTACGGGGCGTTTTGTCGCCTATTTTGATGGCTATTTAGAGCCTGTCGCCTTTAGTGAAGGCCGTTTGGTGACGGTTGTAGGCAAAGGAGCAGGGGAAGAAGAAGGAAAGATCGGTGAGCACGGTTACATCTTCCCAGTAATTAAGGGGGAAGGGTACCGTTTATGGAAAATTGAAGAACGTGTACGCATGTATGACTCGCCAACCTACTTTTACCCATGTTACTCGATTAACTGCCGCATGTGGCGTAATGATTTCCCGCAAGACGGTAAAGTGATAAAACAGGTCAAATAATCTGCGATGCATGAGCGTCAATTCGAGCTTCCTGCCGGCAAAATGGCAGCCCTTGAGATAGGGAACGAGAAAACGGCTGACTTGTCAGTCGTTTTTCTTCATGGGTGGTTAGATAATGCGGGCAGCTTTAAAGCGCTCATGGAGCAGTTGAATCAACTTAATCCTCACTTACACCTCCTCGCCATCGATCATTTTGGTCACGGTTTATCGAGTCATAAATCTCACGATAATTATTACCCCTTTCACGACTATATTGCCGATTTGTATCAGTTTTTGGACGAATTATCACCAAACAGACTGATATTAGTAGGGCATTCACTTGGTGCTTTAATCGCAAGTTGCTATAGTGCAGCGTTTCCAGAGCAGGTCGAAGCTCTTGTGCAAATTGAGGGAGCAGGACCTCTTCATGAGGATCCTACTAACAGTTTGCCTCGTCTTCGCGATGGCGTTTTAAGTCGAATAAGACAGCAAAACAAGCCAGAGCGAGCCATTGCCTCCTTCGATCTGGCGTTAAAATTACGCATGCAAGCCAACCAATTAACCGCTGAGCAACTTCTACCGATAGTCGAGCGTGGAACAGAGCAGCGAGGAGATAAATGGTATTGGCGGCATGACGCCAAGTTAAAATGTGCGTCGCTTTACCGAATGGCGCAAGCGCATGCTAACTCGATTACCAGCCAAATACGTTGTCCTCATTTGATTGTATTAGGCGATCAAGGATTTCAGAATTTACCATCTAACCAAGCTGATTGGGGAGAGAACCCACCGCAAGTGGTTTCTGTCAAGGGTGGTCATCACTGTCATTTAGAGCAAATACTCGAGGTCGCAACGCGAATTCTTGGTGTAGTTAACAAAATTTAAACAAGTGTTTGAGAGTTGCGTGCTCAAGCACGTTCGCTGTGCTGTAATAGCTTTCAAAATAAAAAGGACGCTATTTTTTAGCCAGTTATAAACGAGGAGTAACATCGTGGATAAACCATGGCTTTCACGTTATCCAAGTGACGTACCTGAAACCATTAATCCAGAGCAATATGAGTCTTTGGTAGAAATGTTTGAACAGTCTGTACAAAAATATGCAGACCAACCAGCATTCATGAACATGGGCTCGGTTATGACCTTCCGTAAATTGGAAGAGCGTAGTCGCGCATTCGCAGCGTATCTGCAAAACGAGTTAAAACTGCAAAAGGGTGACCGCGTTGCTCTGATGATGCCAAACTTACTGCAATACCCAGTAGCATTATTTGGTATTTTGCGTGCAGGTTGTATCGCCGTAAACGTTAACCCACTTTACACTCCTCGTGAACTTGAACACCAATTGAATGACTCAGGTGCGACGACGATTGTGATTGTGTCTAACTTTGCGAATACGCTAGAACAAATCGTCGATAAAACACCAGTCAAACACGTAGTGTTAACCAGTCTTGGTCAAATGCTGCCACGAGCGAAAGGTACGATTGTCGATTTTGTCGTGAAGTACGTTAAGGGCATGGTGCCTAAGTACGATTTACCTGGTGCAATCTCAATGCGTCAGGCTCTACGTAAAGGTCGTCGTCTACAATACGTTAAACCGTTTATGTCTGGGGATGACATTGCATTCCTGCAATATACGGGGGGGACGACAGGTGTCGCGAAAGGCGCGATTCTGACTCACCGCAACATGATTGCGAACGTTCTACAGGCAAAAGGCGCGTACGGACCGGTTTTATCTCCGGGGCGTGAATTAGTCGTGACAGCATTACCGCTGTATCACGTATTTGCTCTTACCGTAAACTGTCTGCTGTTTGTTGAAATGGGTGGTCGTAACTTACTTATTACGAACCCTAGAGATATTCCAGGGTTCGTGAAAGAGCTACAAAAGCATCCGTTTACTGCGATTACGGGCGTGAATACCTTATTTAATGCATTGGTCAACAATGAAGACTTCCACGAGTTGGATTTCAGTAATCTACGTTTAGCCGTTGGCGGCGGCATGGCAGTGCAGCGCTCAGTGGCAGAAAGATGGCAAAAGACCACGGGTTGCTATTTGCTCGAAGGTTACGGTCTAACAGAGTGTTCTCCGTTGGTGGCGGCATATCCGCATGATCTTGTTGAATACAATGGCTCTATTGGTCTGCCGGTACCATCAACAGAAGTTCGTATCGTGGACGAAGAAGGCAACGCTCTTGCGAATACTGAAACTGGTGAACTTCAAGTTCGTGGTCCTCAGGTTATGCAAGGTTACTGGCAACGACCTGAAGCAACGAAAGATACGATTAACGAAGACGGCTGGCTATCAACTGGCGACATCGTTAAGTTCGATGACGAAGGCTTCCTGCATATCGTTGACCGTAAGAAAGACATGATCTTAGTATCAGGCTTTAATGTTTACCCGAATGAAATTGAAGACGTTGTAGCACTACACGGCAAAGTACTTGAAGTTGCTGCTATTGGTCAGCCGCATGAAGTGTCTGGTGAATTAGTGAAGATTTATGTCGTGAAACGCGATCCGAGCTTGACCAAAGACGAAGTGATCGCGCATTGTCGAGAACACCTAACTGGCTACAAAGTTCCGAAGTTGGTTGAATTCCGCGAAGACTTACCTAAAACCAATGTCGGTAAGATCTTGCGTCGTGTTTTACGCGAAGAGAATGACGCTGAACTTGCGAAGAAAAGCGCATAAGCCGATTTCGTCGAGTCGAGAGATTTAAAAAATGATAGAATGCCAGCGTTTTGCTGGCATTTTTTATAGCGAGAAGTATGTGAACTATCAAATTATTACTAAAAACAAAGACCTAGAAGAGGTTTGCACTCATGCCCGAGAGGCAGACGTAGTGATGCTGGATACCGAATTCGTTCGTATTCGCACTTTCTACCCGCAGTTAGGTCTGATTCAGCTTTTCGATGGTAATCGCCTCTCGCTGATTGATCCGACTGAATTAACGGATATGACGCCGTTTGTAGCGCTATTAAAAGATACTTCTGTGCTAAAAGTGCTGCACGCATGTGGTGAAGATTTAGAAGTTTTCCAAAACGCTTTTGGTTGTACACCATTCCCTATGGTGGATACGCAGCTGATGGCCGCTTTTCTCGGTCACGGCCTATCGACAGGCTTCGCATCGCTGGTGGAAGAATATTTAGGCGTAGAGCTCGACAAAAGTGAATCACGTACCGACTGGATGGCTCGTCCACTGACACAAAAGCAATTAGATTATGCTGCCGCAGATGTTCATTACTTGTTACCGTTATACGAAAAGCTGTTCGATAAGGTGACGCAAGCAGGTTGGTGGGAAGCTGTACAGCAAGAAAGTGATTTACTCGTTTCGAAACGTATTCGCGTAACCAATGAAGAGCATGCCTACCTTGATATTAAGGGCGCTTGGCAATTAAAACCTTCTGAGCTGGCGATTTTAAAGCCATTGGCGACGTGGCGTTATCGTGAAGCAATCAAAAGAGATTTAGCGCTGAACTTTATCTTCAAAGAAGGTGATCTATTAACGGTCGCTCGTCTTGGTTTAACGAACTTTAAGAAGATGGAAGCAGAAGATATTGATATCCGAGCGATTAACCGCCATGGCGCGAAGATTGCCGCGATTGTTAAACAAGCGAAGCAAACACCTTCTGAAGAGTATCCTGCGAAAATTGAGCGTTTAATGGACTATCCGGGTTACAAGCAGGTCTTCAAAAATATGAAAGACTTGGTGAAATCGGCTTCGCAGAAGTCAGGTTTAGCCACGGAGTTCCTTGCCTCTAAAAAGCAGATCAATCAGTTGATCAGTTGGGTTTGGAAAAAAGATCGTGACCCAGAAGTGTTGCCTGATTTGATGCAAGGGTGGCGTTTGGATTTACTCGGCGACAAGATGAACAAAGCATTAAAGTAATGAAAGATGAAAAAGGTTGGCCTCGATGCCAACCTTTTTCGTTCTAATTAGAGCATTCGTCTGGCGAGAGAAACTGATTACTTTTCTTCGTCTGGTAGCTTCACATTTAGCTCAAGAACTGAGATATCGTCGTCTTTGTGCTCAAATGTTAAGTCAACCATATTTGGATCAATTGCCACGTACTTGCTGATCACCTTCAAGATGTCTTCTTTTAATTGAGGCAAGTAAGACGGCGCAGGATCATTTTGGCTGCGGCGCTCTGCGACAATGATTTGCAAACGCTCTTTAGCTAGATTCGCAGAAGTTTTCTTCTGTGGACGGAAAAATTCTAATAATGACATGTCTAGCCTCCAAAGAGTCGTTTAAAGAGTCCTTTCTTCTCCTCAGTAAGGAAACGAAATTCAACCTGATTGCCTAATAAGCGATCAACGGTGTCAGAATAAGCCATACCCGCATCGGTGTTATCGTCAAAAGTGACTGGCACACCTTTGTTTGACGCGTTAAGCACGGCTTGGCTTTCTGGAATCACGCCCAGTAGTGGAATATGTAAGATCTCCTCAACGTCTTCAACGCTTAGCATTTCGCCTTGAGTGACGCGAGATGGGTTGTAGCGAGTCAGTAGAAGGTGCTGTTTTACTGGCTCTAGCCCTTGTTCTGCACGCAGTGACTTGGAATCTAAAATACCGAGAATGCGGTCAGAGTCACGCACAGAAGAGACTTCTGGGTTCGTTGTGACAATGGCTTCATCGGCATAGTACAAGGCCATTAACGCGCCTTGCTCGATACCTGCTGGTGAATCACAAATAATGAAATCAAAGCCCATTTCATCAAGTTCGCCGAATACGCGCTGAACACCATCTTTTGTCAGTGCGTCTTTATCACGAGTTTGAGAAGCAGGAAGAATAAATAGGTTGTCCGTGCGCTTATCTTTGATCAGCGCTTGGTTTAATGTCGCTTCGCCGTTAATGACGTTCACAAAGTCATACACGACGCGGCGCTCACAGCCCATGATTAGATCGAGGTTACGCAAACCGATGTCAAAATCGATCACCGCGGTCTTTTTTCCCTTAAGAGCTAGACCAGAGGCGATGGCTGCGCTTGAAGTGGTTTTACCAACGCCACCTTTACCAGACGTTACTACAATAATGCGTGCCATTTTTTTTCCTTTTTAGATTAAATCGCGAGAACTTCTAAATGTAATGATTCATCGGCTTTACTGATCATTACTTTCTTTTGCCAGTACTCGCTTTCAATTTGATCGCTTAACCAGTAGTCACCCGCAATGGATACCAGTTCTGCTTGTAAATCGTGGCAAATAATACGCGCTTCCTGCTGACCACTTGCTCCTGCAATCGCACGACCTCGAAGTGTGCCATGGATATGAATAGAGCCGTCAGCAATGACTTCAGCACCTGCACTGACGTGCGCTAGCACCACCAAATCACCATCTTTTGCGTAGATCTGTTGTCCTGAGCGGACAGGCGTACGAACTACTTTCGTTGGTGCCATTTTGGCAGGTGCTTGGCTTGGTGATTTGCTCGCCGACATAATGGCGAAGCCAGCTTCGGAAGCAAGGTTTTGTACACGCTTGTCTTTACAGCCCGTTACACCGACCGGAATAAAACCAGCATCTGAGATGCCTTGTTTAAGCTTAGGGAAATCAATGTCGCCTTGTACTTTTGCTATATTGATTACCAAAGGCGCGGATGCAAAAAAAGAAGGTGCTTGAGAAACTTTTTCTTGCAAAAATTCGACAGTCTTTGCGATCTCATTGTCAGAAAGGTGTAAAACTGACAATGTAAAACTGCTACCTTTAAGGTCTGGTGAATGGGTCATCGTGGACTTCTTGCCTTTATTGAAAGAGCGTTGCCTTAAACTAGGTATGTCATGTTATATTTCATCCTTTGACGCAGCAAGTTCTCTCGTGGGCAAATAGGTGAATTAATCTCAAATTTGCTATTAAGTTTGCGAGAATTTGACGTTTACAACCTAATCCGCACTCAACGCGGCTAAATCAGCATAAAAGGCGTGTCATGCTTTGTTCTATTTATAAAAGCTCGAAAAAAGAAGGTACTTATCTCTATATTCCGAAAAAGGATGATTTTTCACAGGTTCCTGACACCTTAATGCAGATGTTCGGTAAGCCTATCGCTGTCATGACGATTAAACTTGATGGCCGTAAATTGGCACAAGTTGATATCGAAAAAGTGAAGGCTTCATTACAAAATGATGGCTTCTTTCTTCAGGTTCCACCGCCGCCGGAGAACCTATTAGAAAAGTACAAAGAACAAAAAGCCCAGCAGAAAGGCGAATAACGTCATCGTTTTTCATCTGGGATTTCTGCCTTGCTCAAGGAGGGCAATATGAAAAAAATACTGGCTACCATGCTTAGCGTTGGTATGTGTACCTCGGCTTTTGCAAGTAGCGAGGGTTTTGATGAATACTTGAATAAGCTGCGTGCTGAAGCTCGTGATAAAGGTATCTCAGAGCAGGTCATTAGTGCTGCTTTTGCTAATGTTGAGTACAAGCCCCGAGCAGTAAAAGCGGACCGAAACCAACCAGAAAAGAAACTGACATTGGATGAGTACATTCCTCGCGCGGTGCCTGAATGGAAGGTGAAGCAAGCCAGACAACTCTACAAAGAGCATTACACTGAGCTAAAGCGTATAGGCGATGAGTACGGTGTCCACCCGCGCTTTATTGTGGCACTTTGGGGAGTTGAAAGTAACTTTGGTAAGTTTACCGGCAACTTTAAAGTGATTGATGCACTATCCACAATGGCATTTGAAGGCCGTCGTGAAGAGTTTTTCCGTAAAGAGACCATGTCGGCACTTCAGATCCTCGATCAAGGCCATATTGAGCTAGAGAACTTTAAAGGCTCATGGGCTGGTGCGATGGGTCAATGCCAGTTTATGCCAAGCTCTTTCCTTCGTTTTGCTGCTGACGGCAACGGTGATGGTAAAAAAGACATATGGCAATCTGAAGCGGACGTGTTTGCATCAACCGCTAACTATTTGAGCAAGTCTGGTTGGGATGATAAATATACTTGGGGTCGCCAAGTTAAGGTTCCTAAAAATATTGATCGCAGCCTAGAAGGGCGCACGGCTGAAAAAGGCAAATACCTTCAAGAGTGGAGCCAATTAGGTATCACAAAATATGACGGTAGCCCGTTGCCAAAACTGGATGAAGACATCAAAGCATGGTTGATCATGCCGGACGACGAGAATGGTCGTACGTATCTGGTTTACAATAACTACAACGTATTGATGAAGTGGAACCGCTCTTACTACTTCGCACTTGCTGTGAGTCACTTGGCTGACCGCATTAAATACTGATCTGCCATCAAACAATTTGGCATTCAGTCTTCAATACAAGGGCTCTTCGGAGCCCTTTGTTTTTTCTATAACCAAATCGAGGTAAAGCGTGTTATCTGAACGTGCCGCACAAATGGTGATTTTCTCCGCTCTTCTTAAACACAAAAGCTTCACAGCTGCTGCAAAGAGCTTAGGCGTGTCGGTGTCTCATGTGAGTAAACAGTTGAGTCAGTTAGAAGCGTCTCTTGGTATCAAGCTTGTTCAACGCACTACGCGAAGCTTTACGCCGACTGAGGCAGGGAAAACCTTTTTTCATCACTGTGAGCAAGTGGTACAAGCGGTGAGCAGCGCCACATTAGAGATGGAAACCCAGCGGGATGAAGTGGCAGGTTTGGTACGTCTTGGGTTGTCGCAATCATTTGGTACCTTACACATCATCCCAGCGATTCAAGAGTTACGCGAACTGTATCCTCAACTTCAAGTGGAAGTACATCTGTTTGACTATAAGGTCGATATGTTAGCCGAAGGGCTCGATTTATGGGTAACCAACAATGAGCATTTGCCTGAAGGTTACATTGCGCAGCGTTTGACGGATTGCCAGTTTGTTGTTGCGGCATCGCCAGATTACTTATTGAAACATGACACGCCAGCAGAACCGGATGACCTATCTGCTCACAACTGCCTCATATACAGAAGCTGGGAGCGTGACTATACGGGGTGGGCGTTTACCAAAGATCAGAAAGAATTGAACGTAAAAGTCTCGGGTAACTATTCAGTGGATCTGGCAGAAGCCGTTCGGGATGCGGCTATTGCAGGTTGGGGTATTGCCTACCTTGCCACTTACTTGCTGGGGGATGAGTTTAGAACGGGTAAGTTAATACAGCTGTTACCTGACTGGAAAGCCAGCCAGTCGATGCCGTTTTATGCGGTATACCCAAGCCGCCAGCATATGCCAAAAAAAATATCCGCAGTGATTAACTTTATCAAACAGAAGATCGGCAACCCTTGTCATTGGGACCAACGTTTGGCGCCTTACATCTCTATTCCTAAATAACAGGATCAATGACGTTGTAGAACGACACATAAGGTGATTCACTTCACAAAAATTTTTCCTGAACCAGAAACATATTTTCCATATGGAAATAATTAAAATAAGCAAACGTTTATCTTCAATAAATTCAATTGGTTATTTTGTTGGTCAGTTATTGGTCGCTTAAACTTTTCACACTGTTAACATCCTCAACTTGCAGCATTTTGAGTCCGCTATACAATCCGGTGCCTTCCATATCCCCCTTCTGTCGGATTCATTTTATGAACTCAATTATTGGTATCGTAGCCATACTATTCCTAGCATGGCTACTTTCTACAAATAGAAAAAATATAAAGCTGAGAACGGTGTCGTTTGCGTTTGCTTTGCAGGTACTGTTTGCGTTGTTGGTTTTATATGTACCAGCAGGACGAGATGCGCTGAATTCAGTGAGCAGTGTTGTGTCGAATTTGATCAACTATGGTCAAGAGGGCATTGCGTTTTTATTCGGTAATTTGGCGACAGGGGGCTTCACCTTTGCGATCAATGTTCTGGGTATCATCGTTTTCTTCTCCTCTCTTATCTCAGGTCTTTATCACATTGGTGTGATGCCAAAAATCATTAACTTTATCGGTGGTGGTATTCAAAAGCTGCTGGGTATCGGTCGTGCTGAGTCTTTGTCTGCTACGGCGAATATCTTTGTTGGCACCATTGAAGCACCATTAATGGTAAAGCCTTACTTAAAACACATGACTGACTCGCAGTTCTTTGCAGTTATGACAGGTGGTTTAGCGTCAGTTGCTGGCGGAACGTTGGTTGGTTACGCATCATTGGGTGTCGACCTCAACTATCTTATTGCTGCTGCATTTATGTCTGCACCTGCCGGCTTGTTGATGGCAAAAATTTTAATGCCAGAAGATACGGATAAAGCAGCAGATATCGACATTAGCCAAGTTGAAATTCCACGTGCAACCAACGTAGTAGAAGCATTAGCCGATGGTGCCATGGCGGGTGTACGCATTGCTGTATCGGTCGGTGGTACGTTACTGGCGTTTATTAGTGTCATTGCAATGCTAAACGGTATGTTAGGTTGGATAGGTGATCTGATTGGGACACCATTAAGTTTTGAGCTCATCCTAGGTTTTGTGTTTGCGCCGGTCGCTTGGTTGTTGGGTATACCATGGCAAGAAGCAACCACAGCAGGCTCGTTGATTGGTAACAAGATTGTTGTGAATGAGTTCGTCGCTTTCATCCAGCTTGCAGAAGTGAAGTCTCAACTTAGTGAACACTCACAAGCAATCGTGACGTTTGCTTTGTGTGGCTTTGCAAACATCTCAAGCATGGCGATGCTGATTGGTGGGTTGGGCTCTTTGGTACCAGAAAAGCGTGCATTTGTTTCTAAGCATGGTTTCCGTGCGATTATCGCTGGTGTCATGGCGAACTTAATGAGCGCTTCGATTGCGGGCGTGATTTTAAGTCTGTAATTGAAATAGATATCAACAATTAGCAAAAAGGCTCCTTGCGGAGCCTTTTTCGTATCTGAAGTTTTACGTTATTTGTCTGTGTGGAACTGTTCGCAAGCGAGCATCGTGTTCTCAATTAAACTTGCGACGGTCATTGGGCCAACGCCACCAGGAACAGGAGTAATAAAGCTCGCACTTTCACGTGCTTTGTCGTACTCCACGTCGCCAACTAGTTTGCCTGAGTCAAGACGGTTAATACCGACATCGACCACCACTGCGCCTTTTTTAATCCACTCACCAGGGATGAAGTTAGGCTTACCAACCGCAACCACGACAACGTCAGCTTGACGCACATGACTCTCTAGGTCTTTGGTAAAACGGTGACATGTTGTTGTTGTGCAGCCCGCAAGCAGCAGCTCAAGTGTCATTGGACGACCAACAATGTTTGACGCGCCAACCACAACCGCATGTTTACCACGTAGCTCAATGTTGTAACGGTCGAGTAGGGTAATGATGCCCTTTGGCGTGCAAGAGCGAAGCTTTGGAATACGTTGTGCAAGACGGCCAACGTTGTAAGGGTGGAAGCCATCCACGTCCTTCTCTGGGTGAATGCGCTCTAAAACATGTGTTGTGTCTATGCCCGCAGGAAGGGGTAATTGCACTAGAATGCCGTCAATTTCATCATCGTTGTTTAATTCATCAATCAGCGCTAGTAACTCTTCTTCTGAGCTAGACGCAGGAAGGTCAAAAGACTTAGAAACAAACCCAACTTCTTCACATGCGCGGCGTTTGCTACCGACATAAACTTGAGAAGCAGGATCTTCACCAACTAGAACCACTGCTAAACCAGGAGCACGTAGCCCAGCTTCAACACGTGCTTTAACACGTGCAGCCACTTCGGATCGAACAGTTTGGGAAATGAGAGTTCCGTCTATATTTTGAGCAGTCATGACTTTCCTTATAAATTAAGAAGGCAGATTATCTGCGGCGCATTGTCGCAGAATTTCTTATCAACATCCATACGCAAACGTTTGCTTTGTGGTGTTTTTGAACATTAAGCGTTTTAATGGACTTTTTTTAGGCATTCAGATCAGAATGTTATGAAAACCCGTTGATTTACCCGTTTGAACTCGTATAATCCTGTCCCTGTAGCGCGCCCTTAGCTCAGCTGGATAGAGCACGTCCCTTCTAAGGATGTGGTCATTGGTTCGAATCCAATAGGGCGTGCCATTTATTCAAAAGCCTCGATAACTCTTTGAGTTGTCGGGGCTTTGTCGTTTTTAGGTTTTTGGCTGTAATTGCCACTCTATCTACAACTTTTGAATGGCATTCTAGCCATTGCAATTTCTAGCAATTAATATGGACGCATATTAATTACCTTTCGTTAACCTTTATGCCTGCCACTTCTAACTTTTATGACCGACACGCCGACTCTTTCGCGAAGCAATACACATCGATCCAGTTTGAGGATGTCCACGCGAGTTGGAGAGTCTTCTGGCCCCAGGCTGGAGATCGTGTGTTAGATGTTGGCGCGGGCTCTGGTCGAGACGCGAAATGGATGGCTGAGCATGGGTGTGAAGTTGTTGCGATTGAGCCTGCTCAAGCACTTCTAAGGCTTGGTAAGTCTTACTGTGGCGATTCCGTTACTTGGCTTGAAGATGCATTACCTAAGCTTGAGAAAACCATTAATCTTGGCTTTCGCTTCGATTTAATTCTTGTCAGTGCGGTATGGATGCATCTTGCGCCTACGCACCGTGAACGTGCATTTCGCAAACTTGCAAATTTGTTAGCGCCTAATGGTCGATTGGTGATTAGCCTTCGTCACGGTGACTTTTCTGACGGTCGTAAAGCTTATCCCGTATCGGTTGAAGAGCTCGAAAAGTTTGCAAAGAATAGCGCTTTAATGGTGAGAAACGTATCTCTCGATGACGATCAGTTAAAGCGAACGGGTGTATCTTGGCAAACTGTAGTGATGTCTTTGCCTGATGATGGTTCCGGTGATCTGAATAAGGTTCGCCACATTATCGTCAATGATTCCAAATCGGCTACCTATAAGCTCGCACTACTACGTACTTTACTACGTATTGCAGACGCTCATTCTGGTGCAGTGGTTGATCGCAGCGAAGGTAAAGTTGCAATCCCATTAGGATTAGTTGGCTTATATTGGATTCGTCAATTTAAGCGTTTAATCGATAAAGAGAACATCCAGCAAAGCTCGAACTCGTCTAAAGGGCTAGGTTTTATAAAGCCCGATGGCTGGGGCAGACTTTCCCATTTAAGTCCTGATGATCTTGCTATAGGCACGACATTTTTTGGTGAAGATGCAGTGGCGCTTGATAAAGCGATAAAAGACAGCTTAAAAACCATAAAAGATGGTCCCGTCACTTTTACCTATCAAGGTGATAAATCAAACCCTTACTTTGAAATGATTCGTTCAGCTAAGAAGCCAAAACGTTCAATTGTTGTGGATAGCGAGTTCCTCGAAGGTTATGGGCTGTTTGTGTTGGATGAAAGCCTTTGGGATTGTTTTCGATTGTATAACTCTTGGATTGAGCCGCTGGTGGTCAACCAATGGATTATGGAAATGCAACGATTTCGGTCTAATCAAGAGCGGGGTATTCCACTGCAAACGTATCATGATTGTTTGGTCTGGATTGATAAAGACCATGATACGCGAGTCGTGCGAAAGAGAATTGAACAGTTGAAGCTCAGCCATTGCGACATTGTCAGTGTATGGAGTGGAAGCAAATTACGAAATGAGTATCACGTTGATCACTGTTTGCCATTTGCTTATTGGCCCAACAATGATAAGTGGAACTTACTACCAACATCTAAGGTTGAAAACCTAAACAAGCGTGATCGTATTCCTGCTAGCTATCGATTAAACGCATCCAAGCCGCGAATTTTGGATTGGTGGCAGTTAGCTTGGGGAGAGACGGATAATTTGAGTCGGACGTTTTTTACCGAGGCTTCATTGTCGCTACCTAATGTGCCTGCATCTTGTCAAGATTTTGAGCATGTCTTTGAAGCGATGGGATTACAAATTCGTGGTGTTAAAAGTCGCCTTTGTATCGCGGAATGGTAATGTCTTGTTTGCCGTTACAGCGTGATATATGAACCTGATAGCCACCAACAAAAAAGCGCTGGTTAACCAGCGCTTTTGCATTTATTAAGGGCATTACATCTTTTTAAAGATGATGGAGGTGTTGATGCCGCCAAAGGCGAAGTTGTTACTCATCAAATATTTCACGTCCAGCTCTCGGCCTTGTCCGGCGATGTAGTCTAAATCGCCACATTGCTCGTCGAGGTTTTCTAGGTTGAGCGTTGGGTTAAACCAACCTGTGTGCATCATTTCTAAACCTAGCCACGCTTCAATCGCGCCACAGGCGCCTAGTGTGTGGCCAAAGTAGCTCTTGAGTGAACTGATTGGCACTTTGCCCAGAGCATTCGCTGTTGCGTTGCTTTCCGCAATATCGCCGCGGTCGGTGGCAGTGCCGTGAGCAGATACATAGTCGATCTTCTCAGAAGGAATGCCCGCGTTTTGCAAAGCCATTTCCATACAGATTTGCATGGTTTCCATCTGTGGTTGAGTGACGTGTGCGGCATCACAGTTGCTGGCAAAACCGATGATTTCTGCATAGATTTTCGCGCCACGAGCGACGGCGTGTTCGTACTCTTCCAGAACTAGCGTTCCCGCACCTTCACCAATCACCAAACCATCGCGATCGGAGTCATAAGGTCTTGGTGTGCTTTTCGGGTCTTCATTCTTCAGACTGGTGGCAAAAAGGGTATCGAAGACCGCGGATTCCGTTGGGCACAATTCTTCAGCGCCACCAGCAACCATGACCGTTTGGTAGCCGTGCTTGATCGCTTCGTAGGCGTAGCCGATTGCTTGGCTGCCAGAGGTACATGCACTGCTGGTTGGGATCACTCGGCCTTTCAAACCGAAAAATAGACCAACGTTCACTGCCGTGGTATGCGGCATCATTTGCACGTAAGTCGTTGCGGTGATCGCTTTAGTGGTTTTCTCATTCAGCATGACACCAAATGCGCCGATTGCGTCAGTACTGCCTGTTGATGAGCCGTATGCGATACCCGTTTGACCATTGGTGAGTACGTCGTTACCAATCAAACCTGCTTGGCTTAGTGCGTTTTCTGTTGCGACGGTCGCCAATTTGGAAACACGCCCCATGCCGCGTACTTGCTTGCGCTTGTAGTGCTTTGGCAGTTCAAAATCTAAAATTGGTGCCGCGAGCTTGGTGTTCAAACCATCATACTGTTCGTAAGAAGGCATGTATTGCGTCGCGTTCTGGCAGTCACGCAGTTTTGGTTCGACAGATTGCCAATCGTTACCAAACGCAGTCACGCCTGACATTCCGGTTACAACAACTCGACGGCTCATACTAGGCCTCCGTTTACCGAAATGACTTGGCGAGTTACATAGCCTGCGATGTCAGACATAAGGTAACTGACTAAACCAGCAACTTCTTCTGGCTCTCCCATGCGGCGCAAAGGAATTTGCGGCATCGCATGTTCTTTCACGTGTTCGTCTACCATGCCTGTGTCGATAAGCCCTGGAGCAACGCAGTTGACGGTGATTTTGCGTTTTGCCAGTTCAAGCGCGAGTGATTTTGTTGCACCAATTACGCCCGCTTTCGCTGCGCTGTAGTTAGTTTGACCACGATTCCCCGTTAGGCCAGAGACTGATGCAAGCGTAACAATTCGGCCGCCTTTGCGCTTTTGCACCATTGGCATAACACAAGGGTGAAGAACGTTGTAGAAGCTATCTAAGTTGGTATGAATCACACCATCCCATTCTTCTTCGGTCATCGCAGGGAAAGCGGTATCTTTTGTGATACCAGCGTTGTTCACGACGCCATAGTAAGCGCCGTGTTCGGCGATATCGGCTTCTAGCTTCTCACGACAATCTGCACGGTCACTGATGTCGAATTGGATAAGACGACCGCTACCACCATGCTGTTCGATGGTGTTTAGGGTGTCTTGCGCGCCTTGTTGATCGCCCATGTAATGGACAATGACTTGGAAACCATCTTTGGCTAATTGAACGGCAATGGCTTTACCGATGCCTTTGCTGGCACCTGTAACGAGGACTTGTCGGGTCATTGTTGACTCCTGATTTTCATTTCTTGTAATTTTTCTTCTGATGGAACGTAAACGTTCAATTGGCAAGTCGCTACAACAGTTCCTTGTAGCTCAATACGGGCTGAAAAAACCGCCATACCGTTATCTTCCATAACTTTTTCAGCATACACATCGAGCACCTGTCCGCGAGAAAACGTATCGCATTCAGACGTGTATCGACGGCTACCAAGCAAAAAGCCAATCGGTGGCGCTTGTTCTTTCATTAATGCGTGGTAACCAGACCACGCCGCGACAGATTGCGCCATAAACTCAATGCCAACGTAAGCTGGCACGGTTTGAGAGGTCGAGTCGAAGAACGGGTTGTGTTCTGCGATATCAACCTGGCAGTGAATCGTATCTTGTTGAACATCCAAAGCACGATCAACCAAGATCATTGGTTTGTCGTGTGGCAAAAGTTGTTCGATGGGAGGAAGTTTAGTCATGAGCGTAACCAAAAATAAGACTAATATTATTGCCACCAAAAGCAAAAGAGTTGCTGAGAATCGCTTTGTTACCCAGTTTGGTTGGCGTCTCAACTAACGATATATGGATATCGTCTGCTTTGGTTTCGCAGTGTTGTATTGGCAAATCAAGGTTGTACTTGAGAATATGCCAAGCGATCGCGGCTTCCGTTGCACTTGCTGCGCCTAATGTGTGTCCGGTAAGTGGCTTTGTCGAGCTTACGGGAACGGAGTCTCCAAAGCAGCGATGAATGGCTTTGCTTTCCATCGCATCGTTTAACGGCGTTGCTGTGCCATGCGCGTTGATGTAACCAATGTCTTGCACTGTAAGTCCTGCATTGGCCAACGCTTTTCTCATCGCTTCTTCTGCGCCTAACCCTTCTGGATGTGGTGCGGAAATATGGTGTGCGTCTGAGCTGTCGCCAGCTCCGAGAAGAGCAACGGGCGCAGGTGTTTTGCTTAGCAACATTAATGCTGCGGCTTCACCGATATTGATGCCGTTGCGATGTTGGTCAAACGGCTTACAAAGGGTATCGGATAGAGCTTCTAAACCGTTAAAGCCGTTTAGTGTGAGGCGACAAATGGTATCCACACCACCCACAATAACCGCATCAACAATGCCAGAGCGAATCAGGCGTTGTGCGGTTAAAAAGACACGGCCACTAGAAGAACAGGCGGTTGAAACTGAGTAATGTGGGCCGCTCAAATCAAAGTAGGCGGCAATAAAATCGCTGCAGTTGCCAAGCTCTTGTTTGGTGTAATGGTAGTCGGCAGGAAAATTACCCTTTGCCAGCTTTTCACCAAATGCGATTTCGCCATCTGAAATGCCAGATGTGCTGGTGCCGATCACGACTGCGATACGGTCACGACCATATTTAGCCATGGCGTCACGCACGTCGCCTTCGATTTGCAGCAAAGCCGAAAGTGCGAGGCGGTTGTTTCTCGTATCAAACTGGCTGAGTGCGGTCGGTAATTGCGGTAACGTCTGTGCAATTCGACCGATTACTGTTTGGCGGCCTGAATTTAAAATATCTTGGTCAACCACCATGTTGGATGGCTTCGCTCCCGATAAACACTGGTGGATGAGCGCGTCATCTTGTCCCATGGCAGAGTGAAAGCCACAGGCCTGAATATACAAAGGTTGAGAAGAGCGAATAGGCATATTGTTATTCTAAATTGTTCTTAGTTAATCTGATGTTGCAGTGTTTGAATAGAAATTGAAAACTGATGTTTGAGGTGATGAAAATCAATCTTACCCTCTAACTTGTTAGAAGAGCTGTATTGAATCTCAATGATCTTTTCACCGTCGCTATCAAAGATGGCGCGAGAATTATTTTTATCAATAATTCGCCACCTTACCTCATTTAACGATCCTTCCCAAGCGGAACTCGGCCAGAGCGTGATCATCAGGTTAAATAATACCTGTTCTGGCTGCGGTAGCGAACCTTGTAAACCATTGAGCACTTCGGTTTGAATTTGTTCTCCATCGTAAGACAGTGAGAGTACTCTTGTCCCCCAGGATGAGAAGCCTGCCAGCACCACTTCGTTGTTGGTCACTTGCAGTTGTACCGGAAGTTGCTCAGATGTGGTTTTACCATCTATTGCCCAAGAAGCCGTAATTAACTGACTGGCAGACAACTGATAGCCCAAGCTTGCGGGAGTGGGTAAGCTAACTTGGGTGTGCTCGGCAATGTCGACCTGAGGCGTCGATTGGTGAGGGACCAAGCTGCATGCACTTAAAAACAGGCTCAGTGCGAATAACGTCGCGCAGCGAAAGGCGTGATTGAAAATCATGACGTCGTTTCCTCTGTTTTAATTGCAATCGGAGAGAGCAGCCAAGCGACAAAAATACCACTTAACACCGTAATGCCGAAACTGTGAATCGCGTGAGTTTGGCTGAGTGACAGCAACCCAAATGACAACACAGTGGTCATTGCCGAAAGGGTGATCGCTAATAGTGTGCTCACACTGCGGGCTTTCTCGGCAAAGAACAGAGTGTAATCGATCCCGATACCAAGAATGAGCACCAAGCCAAGCAAGTTGAACAGGTTTAATGTTGTTCCCATCGCGACAGCAGTTGCAAGACCGCAGGCGCAAGCAATCAATGATGGCAGTAAAACTCGGCAACTGTGTTGCAGACCGTACCGCTTGATTAATACCAGAAAGATCACAGCACTGGCGGCTGCCAATAGCTCCATGATTTTGATTCGGTATTCACCAAATAGGGCGGATATTTCTTCAGCTTTGTTTAGGTAAACAACATCAGACTGTGATTTGGCAAATGCCTTAACAACAGCGGAGTCTTGCAATTGGTTTAACACCACAACCGTTGCCGATTTTTCATTAATTTTACCCAAATGAAGAAAACGTACAGGCGCTGATACCGGGTTTTGCAAGTACTGTTCAACCGTAACAGGGATAAAGTCGGCGTCCATTTTGGGCTTTTTACTTAAGCCCAACCCGGAAGTAAGTGGGCTGGATTGTGTCGCGTAAAGATCGCGAATCAATTGATAGTCTTGTTGCTGACGTTCCACTGAGCTCAAGTAGCGGCTCAGGCTCTGGTAGCTTTCGATGGTGCTTTCCGCTTTCCACGCTTCTAAAGTTGGTGTCAAAGACTCCAGCTTTTTCATTAGGCTTTCGTCATCGTCGGCGGTAACGACCAACATTTGCTGCGAAGATTGCATGCCACTGAGCGTCGTAATCAAGGTTTCTTGCTGCTTGAGATCTTTCGGCATCGTTTGCAGCAGACGAATGTCGTCATCGTAGTTCAATTGCAGCAAGAAAAAGCCACTCGCAACCACACATAACATCGGTAATCCGACTTTAATTCGAGGTTGATTCCAAAGCGTTAACCATTTCGCCAACAGTGATTGTCCTGGTAAGTTCGAAATGGATCGCGATGGGTTACGAGCCAGTATCGGATACCAAGCCACCACGGTGATGTAAGCAGCAATCAGACCAAGGGATGAAAACAGCGCAAGCTGCTGCAAACCTGGAAACGGTGCCACTAACATGCCCAAATAGCCGATCAAACTGGTGATTAAGCCAAGTGTGATAGCTATGAAAATATGCTTTAATCCTTGCTCGCTATCCCATTCATTTCCCGCCGCAAGACGTTCGGTTAGGTAGTGGAATGCGTAGTCGATAGACACGCCGATTAAACTTGCGCCAAACACTAAACTGAACAGATGGACTTTTCCAAAAATCCACGTCGTAACGGACAAAGCAACGAGCAAACCAATGGTGATGGAAAGCAGTGCCAGAGACAGTGGCATCACACTACGAAAGACCAACACGAGCAATGCAATGATACCGAGCAGAGAGAACACACCGATGGTACTGATCTCCGATTTGGCACTTTGCGTACCAAAGTCGGCGTAAAATAGAACGCCAGTATGTGCCACTTTAGCGCCATATTTCTGCGCGACGCTTTGCTCTAGCGCTTGAATGTCAGGGACGGCAAGCTGCCCAGTTAGGCTATAAGGCGAGTCTTTTAGCTCAGCAGTAATAAGCAAGTATTGAGCACCGTCTTTTTCGACGGACAGATAGCCGTTATCCAATCGGAAAGAGGACGATTGCTGGGTAACTTGGCTTAAATAATCACGAAATAGCAAGAAAGGATCATTTTGTAACTCTTGCCCAGTCACTCCAGAAAACGGGTTGTACAGAGATTGAATCACATGCTGCACTTGCTGTTCTGGATTTTTGCTTAAACGCTCTCGTTGTTCAGGCGTCAGCAATTGGAAACGGTGCTTAAAGTAGTAACTCGCCCAAGCTTGCTGCTCTTGAGGTGAGATTTTTCCCACCACATCGCGAAAATGATTACTTTGTCGTAACCCCTTATCAAATTCAGTGGCCGCTGCAAAAAGGGCATTTTTGTCCGGCGCTGTGATCACGAAAATGACTTTGTCGCTCATACTTGCCGAGACCGACTCAAAGGCTTGCTCAGCCACTGGGTTTTGTTGGTTCTTCGGCAACAGTTTTAAAATGTTGGTCTCAATCGGAGATTCTGCACTCCAAACCCATTGTTTGAGTAGCAACGCGCCCGCTAAAACAACGAGATTGAGCCAAACCAGAGCAAAGGTATGAGTGCCAAGACTGAGTTTAGAAACGGAATTGAGCGTCTTCGGCATCCGTGAGTTCCTGAGGTAGAGAGGTCTGGTTTGTAAACGTGATTTCGGTCTTATCGCCGCGCAGCTCTTGCAGGGTTAGGCGATCAATATGCGTTTTACCGGAAAGGGTGATGGCTTTAAACACCGCATTTAATGGCGAATGTTTGGGCACTAAAACGAGCTGCCACTGATTGTTCTCAACTGAAAAATCGAGTGTGAATTGTTCTTGCAGTGCAGAAGTATCCCCGTGGAACACGGATAAAAACACATGGCTAAAGTAGAACGCCATTGGGTTTTCTTCAGCAGAGATCGTTTTCGGATCTTGGTTGGCAAAAGTCTGACGAAGTTTGTTTTCCGTCAATACCAAATTGACTGCGAAAGGTTCTGTTTGTTGCCACAACAAGCCATGTGTTTTGCTCAGTGTGAACTGACCTTTAGAGGTTAGAGGTTGACTGAACATTTCCAGATGACGCTGCTGCGTAAAATCTCCGCGCACGATTTCATGCTGAGACAACTGCTGCTGAAGCGATGCCAAATCTGTTACGTTTGCTGTCGGTGTGGCCAGTGCTGGAACAGAAAATATCAACAAAAAAGAGAGTAACCACTTTTGCATTAGTCCAGACTCCCATGGTTGTGCCATTGCTCTACTTTATCTAAAAAGATTGCTGGAGAAACAAAGCACATCTCTTGCTTTTCAATGGATACGGCGACTTGCGTTGTATGCGCTTTGCACATACGTTGATTCGTTTCGGCGTCGTAAATCACGTAATCCACACGTAAGCGGTTTTCCCACTCAGTGAGTTGCGCGGTAATGCGAATGGTGTGATTAAACGGAATCGCCTTCACGTATTTAACGCGCGTGTCGATGATCGGCCACATGTACCCAGAGTCTTGCATATCGCGATAGCTGTATTGGATCTTTTCCATCAGCACACGACGCGCTTCTTCAAAATATCGAAAGAAGTTGCCGTGATAAATCACGCCCATCGGGTCAGCATCTTGGAATGAGGTGACCATAGTCACCTCCGCTTCTAATGGGTAGAGAACCTGCTCTTGCATTATACCTCCGCGTAGAGTGGCCAATGACGTTGCTGAATGCGTTCAATGAAATGGCGCAAATCTTGTTCCAATGGGCGATCTTCAATCACAAATTCAAACTCGCTCAGTACTGCGTCACGAATTACTCGCAAACTCTGACTCATGTGGTGTTCGTCCAATTCGTTATGACGACGACGAATCTCAACCGCTTGAACGCTTGCTAGGAGTGAAGCCGCAGCAACTTGCTCTGTTAACTCAAGTACGCGTAGGCAATCACGAGCCGCAATGGTGCCCATGCTCACTTTGTCTTGGTTGTGACATTCGGTTGAGCGAGAAAAAACGCTCGCTGGCATGGTGTTTTTCAACGCTTCTGCCGTCCAAGCTGAGATACCAATCTGAACCGCTTTAAAGCCGTGGTTGATCGGTTTACGCTCGCCTTCTGCACCGGTTAAGTTAAACGGCAGGCCGTTATTGAACTTGTAATCCATCAGTTGCGCCATCTGACGGTCCAGCAAATCAGCCAAGTTGGCAATGTTCACTTTCAACGTATCCATCGCCATTGCGATATGACCACCGTAGAAGTGACCGCCGTGGAGAACGCGCTCGTTGTCGCCATCGATAATTGGATTGTCGTTGGCACTATTTAGTTCATTCTCAATCAATTGACGTAGCCAAGGCAGTGAGTCTTGCACCATGCCAATTACGTGTGGCGCACAACGCAGCGAGTAACGATCTTGCAGTCGGTCGCTATTGCGTGGCGGACGTTCAGCATTGAGATCATCACGCAGCCAAGCCGCAACTTGCTGTTGACCAGGGTGAGGTTTTACCGCAAACAACGCTTCATCAAAGTGGAAATCGTTACCTTGCATACCCACAGAGACCATTGCGGTAATCTTGGTGCACAGCTGCGCTAGGTATTCTGCGCGTTTGTAGGCAAGACAGGCGAGAGCAGTCATCACGGATGTACCGTTCATTAACGCCAAACCTTCTTTTGGTTTTAGGCGAATTGGCTCAATGCCCAGCTCTGAAAACACTTCTTGTGTTGATCGCACATCGCCTTTGTAAAGTACTTCACGCTCGCCAATCAAGGTCGCCGCTAGGTACGACAGAGGCGTTAAATCGCCACTTGCGCCCACCGAGCCTTCCTGTGGAATACGCGGCGCAATGTCGTGGTTGATAAGCGTAACGATTTGGTTCAACAGATCGTGAGACACGCCAGATACGCCTTGCGACAATGAACATAAACGTGTTGCTAGCACCGCACGAGCTTGCTCATGAGAAAGGATTTGACCTAAGCCACAGCCATGGAAGCGCGTAAGGTGCAACGGAAGTTCATCCACAAGAGCGGGTGGAATCGCCACGGTGCATGAATCACCATAACCCGTGGTTACGCCGTAAATAACGCCTTCTTCTTTCAGTAATCGTTCCAGAAACGCCACGCCACGATCAATTTTCGCGGTAAATTCTGGCGAGGTGTTCATGTTTGCCTTTGCACCTTGAGCAATGGCAACGACATCTTCGATGGTTAAAGATTGGGCACCAAAAGTGATGTTGTGATTATTGTTGTTTGTCATGTGGCTGATTACTTAAAGTCCAGAAGTTAAAAAAGTTGTACCACTGTAACGGCGCTTGCAGTGTGTGGTGTTCTAATCTTTGTGCGTACTGTTGAACAACGTGTTCTAGTGCCTGCTGACGCTCCTTGCGCGGTAGCGTGATTTGGTCACTAAAGTGTTCAAAGTACACATTAAAATGCGGAGTGTTTGCTTCGTCGTCGCGTAGGCCGAAGAGTAGGTAAACCGGCGCTTTTAATACCGAGGCTAGCATGAATGGGCCTTGCGGGAATGGTGCAGGTTTACCAAGAAAATCTGCCCAAACGACACGATTTTCTTTGCTGGTGGAAGTGCGATCGCCAACGATCACCACCCATTCGCCTTGCTCGATTTTTTGTTGAAGCAGAATCGCGGTGTCTGGTCCCATTGAGCTGACTTGAATCAGATTCAGTTCCGAATTTGGGTTTACCGCCTTCATTACCGCATTAAATTGTTCAGCGTGTTGGGTAAATACCAAGGCATTGATTTTGACATGAGAGTGTCGACGACCAAGCGCACGGCAGAGTTCGATATTGCCAAGGTGCGAGCCTAAAATGAGTACGCCTTGTTTTTTCTGCGCCATCTCTTCGAAATGATGCTGGCCGTGAATGGTTAGGTTATCGACGTTAAAGTCACCTTGCCATGCTGCCAGTTTGTCGAGCATGGTTCGCCCAAAAGAAAGCAGATGATGATAGCTGTCCAACTGTTTTGGTAGTGCGATGCTCTGCTGCGTTGCGTAGTACTGCAAGTTTTGCAGGTAAATCTCAGACGCTTCACGGGCAGATTTACCCGTGAAGTGGTAGTAGCGCATGACTAATTTTAAAATCAGGTCAAACGCTTTTCTGCCGAACAAGCGGTAAACCGCGAGTAAGGTTTTGATGCCTAAAATCGTGCCTTGTTCTTTTCGTTTCGACCAGTGGGCATTACTGTCATCTGTGTTTTGGCGCTTTCTGGCGAGTAGCGAAGGAATGCGCGGCAACATGCCAAAAAATAGGCGAGTGTGCATCCAGCTTATCTTGACGTTATCCCACAATGCGTCGAAGTGGGAAATGCCACCTTCAGGGTAGATCACACGCGTTGGAACAAAATCAATGTCGACGCCTTCCCAGTACATTCGCACTAGAATTTCGATATCAAAATCCATGCGTTTGCCGATACTGTACTTGTTCAACACGGCGACCGTTTTCGCCACTGGGTAGGCGCGAAAACCGCACATGCTGTCTTTGATAGACAGTGACAAGGTTTCTATCCACACCCACACGTGCGTAGCGTAGCGACCATACAAACGGGATTTAGGTACGCTCTCGTCGTATATCGGTTGGCCCGAAATCAGGTTATCTGGTTTTGTTTCGCTGGCGCTGAGCAATTTCGGCAATGCTTCTAGGTCGTGTTGACCGTCTGCGTCGATTTGAATGGTGTGCGTAAAACCAAGTTGGTGAGCTTGATGTAGGCCTGCCATCACCGCGCCACCTTTGCCTTGGTTTTCACTCAAACTAATCAGTTTTATCAGCCCTTGTTCACTCAAAGCAGAAAGCGCTTGTTTGGTGTCTTCATTGCTGCCGTCGTCCACGACCAGCACTGGCAAAGCGAAAGAGGATAACGATGCCACCACGTCTGCAATTGTGCTGCCGTGGTTGTAGCAAGGAATTAAAAAGCAGGGGCGATAATCACTCACGTGACTCACCCAGTTTCATTTTTCCTGACGAGTGAGTCACCAAGGTTTCACCGTTTGTCGATGTGTACTTAAAGGTCAATTTCTCGCGCTCATTGTCCCAAGAGAGTGAGAGGCAAACGTCGGCGTTTGGCAGAATCGGCTCTTGAAATTTGATGACTTCCATTCCTTTAAATACCTTGGGAGTATTCAAATGTTGAACGGCGTAGAACAGCGCCCAATCAATTTGAGTGACGCCGGGTAAAAGAGGGAAGTGATTGAAATGACCTTGGAAATCTAAGATGTCAGCATCCACTCGCAGCGACAGCTCTGTGGTGTGGTCACTCACTTCAATATTCTGAATAGTTGGTTTTCTTTTTTCCATGTTACTAGCTTTATTGGAATAGTTTTTCAATTTCAGCAACTTGGCGTTTGCCTTGGCTGTTCAATGGAATTTCGTCGACCACTCGGAATTTTCTCGGGATAGCGATCGGTTCTAGCCAATTGCGCAGTGCCTTGCGAAGCTCAAGCCAAAATTTGCCTTTACCAAGTTCATTAAGCACATCGCTGCCTTGATCGTTAAGTACGATGATCGAGACTAACGTGAGGCGACCAGATTCTTCCATTGGGATCACCACGCTTTCTTGAACCCACGGCAGTTGCTCTAAACGTTTTTCCACTTCGACAAGAGAAATGCGCTTTTCTTCGACTTTGACGATTCGGTCAGTGCGTCCACGCAATTCAAAAGAAATACTATCATGGAAATAGCATTCATCCGCAGTTTGGTACCAAGTGTTTTCATCAATGTGTGGCGAGCGGAGCTTTAAACAATTTTCATGGTTAAGCTCGGCTTCAACACCAGGGAATAACGTCCAGGGAGTGCTAGCTACGTGCTGCTGACGGTAAGCGATGCCGCCGGTTTCTGTGCTGCCAAAAACTTCAATAGGAAGTGACCCAAACAACAACTGGCTGTGCTGCGCGGCTTGGTTTGGCAAGGGACCACCAGAAGAAAATACGCACCGAATCGCAACCGGATTGTGCTCTTCACTGAGTCGTTTTAGTAACGCAGGGCTGCTTACTAGCGTGGTGTCAGCATCAGCGTGATGGACAATTTGCTCTGGGAACTCAAGGTTGTGTGCTGAAAATGGACGTGCAGAGCACAAAGGCCACAATACGCGGAACAGCAAGCCGTAAATGTGTTGATGAGAAACGGTGCTTTCAACGCGTGTGTTGGCAACTGTGTCGCCCCATAGGTTATCTAGAATAGAAACTTCGATATCGAGCTGTTTCAGCGTTTTTGCAATGGCTTTTGGTGTGCCGCTTGAACCCGAAGTGAATAGCGTTACCGGTATTTCCGCTAGGTTTAATTCTCGCCAAAAATAAGGTTGTTTGGCCTCTGGCTCGTTAATCACGGTGGTTTCTAGCAATGATTGAGCTTCGATCAAAAGCGAGCTCACCAATTCTGGAACCGAGACATCGGCATCATGCAGCAACAAATCGTAGTGCTCACTGAGCTCTTTGAGTGCTTCTGGTTGGTAATTACCAGGTAATACAATGGATTTTCCTGTATAACAACAAGCAAAAAAGCCAACGGCAAACAGGTAGCTGTTGCCAAAACACAACGCAATGTTTTGCGTTGGTTGGGTTTCTAACTGCTGAGCAAGTGTTGCGACGTGCTGCTGGAAATCACCCCACGTGATAACCGTGTCGCGATCGTAAGAGACTGGGGATTGCTCAAACCTCTCTGCGATGAACAAGGTCGCAAGGGAGGTAAAGCTCGAATACGTTGTATTCATACGATTAGTGTTCCTTTCGAACAAATTGACGCACGATCCATTCTCCAGCGAACAAGCCACCAGCAAGTAAGTAGCTGATGAGGCCGTTATAAAGCGTCCATATTTTTACTGGTAGGAAACAGGTATAGAGTGCAACGGCAGCGTTGAGCGTAAAAAAGGCGCACCAAACCATCGTCACTTTGCGAGTGTAAGCCACGCCACTAGCCGGAAGGTCGGGTTCTTGCAAGCGAGCAAGCCTCTCTATGATCGATTGCGGCTGTTTTAAGCTCAGTCCAAATATACACAGCATACATACATTGACAACGACAGGGTAAAACTGAAGCCACCCATGTTGTTTAAACACCATGCCAAGCGTAATGAGAACAATGCCAACAGCGCCCGTAACGAGCGCCAAGAACTTAAACTCTTTTAGTGGGGTCTTATTTGCGACGAAAACACGCAAAAGTAACGCAGCAATTAACAAGCCCCCAACTAAGTTCAAGCCAAATTTATCTATACCGAAATAGACGGCGAAGGGGTAGGCAAACAGTACAATTGCAGACAGACCAGTCAGCAATTGGCGCATTAACTTTCCTTCAATAACTCAGTGACAGCGTTAACCACATCGTCAACGGTTCTTACTGCACTAAACTCTGCTGGCTTGATTTTTTTGCCAGTGACATTCTGTAGGTGTACGACCAAATCAACGGCGTCAATGCTATCAAGATCGAGATCTTGGTATAAGTGCGCATCTGATTGAATGTCGGCTGCGTCAATTTCGAACAGCTCAACAAGCGCATCTTTAACTTGTTCAAATACTTGATCTTTATTTACATCAGTCATGAATATACCTACAACTTATTCATTAGTTTGAGAAGAAACGTATTTCGCTAGATTTGCTACAGAAGCAAAGTGTTCGCGCGTATTTGAGTCGTCGGCATCAATAACGATGTTGTATTGTTTTTTTATTGCGAGTCCAAGCTCAAGCGCGTCGATAGAATCTAAGCCAAGTCCATCACCAAAAAGTGGTGCATCCGTTTCGATATCATCTACGGTTAAATCTTCAAGGTTTAAAGCATCAATAATAAGTTGCTTAATGTCGTTGTGTAACTGTTCCACTGGGACCTGCTTATTAATAAAAGTTTTCTGGAAAAATGTTTTCAGCTAGGTGCTGTTGTAAGCGTCGCGCCGCTATTGTCGGCGACGTAGTTTGCTTTATAAAGGGGGTAATCTCAACTTTATCCTTAACTTCAACCCTGAAAAAGGGCTTTGTTGCCGGTACTTGATACCATTTTTTCTCTTTTGTGAGGAAACTTGGCGTTACCGTAATATGGACAACTCTTAAATCTCGTTCTGTTCTTACCGCAATTTGTGCTGCACCGCGTTGTAATTTCGGCTCTACACCTGGTGTTGTTCTTGTTCCTTCAGGAAATATAAGCAACACGTTGCCTTTGTTAAATCGTTCATCACAAAGTGCTAATAAATCATCCGGTGCTTCATTGGGAATATATCCGGCTGCTTTTACGATGTGCTTCATAAAAGGATTCGACCATATTGCCGATTTTACTAAACAGTCGCAGCGATTTAATTGTGAAGCAATGAGAACGTAATCGATTAAACTAGGGTGGTTGGCAACAATTAAACAATTACGATCTTTTTGAAGAATATCGGCACCAATAATTTGATAATCGATTGCGCCACTTAGCTTCATCAATTTACAAAATGTGTTGAATGAATATCGAATCGCACCCTGAACTTTATATTCGCGTTCCGTTTGGTCTGAAACAAAAATACGAATGGTCGGAATAACAATGAAACTCAGTACTAAACCACCTAACCCAAATACTGAAAAACAAAAGCCTGTTGCTAGCACACGCCAATACTGATTTAAGCGAGTCATTTTTTGTGCCATTCCCAAGCTTGTTGCGGAGCGAAAATAGTCCACTGGCTTTTATCTAACAAGTATTGTTGCAAAAATACTAAACCTTGAGGAAGAGGATGACCGGAACGTTCTGCGTTTATGGAGCTTTGTATCGCGAACTTGTCTCCATGAGAAAGTATTAAGCCAAGTCCAAACCCTTGGTATTGTTGGTTTTCATATTCTAAATAAGAGTCAGGCATAGGCTCATCAAAATCAACAAGCAGTACTTTTTTGTCAGGATTGTCGGACAAAAACAGCCATGCTTCTAATATTGCGCTTTGGAATGTGTTTTCTGCCGCAGCGATAGAAGTTAGGGGAACGGGTTGTTTAGTTGCGATAGTGGCAAGCCCTGCGGCGGTATTGTGCACCGATTGAGAAAAAGCCATCGGAGACGCCTCTTCTCCATTAATTATATCTTCAACTAGTGCGACGCTGCGATGCAGTTCACCATGACGGCTTGAAAATACAAGGTAATCAACTTGATGTTGATTAAGCATTTCGATTGCAGTTTGTACCGCCAGTTTACTGAGTGGGCTCATTCTTCTGCGCATCATCGCAGGAATATTTGCAACATTGATTTTGCCATCTTCTGGCCATTTTATCTCTGTTGCCCATTGTTTCCATTCATTGGATTCGGATAAACCGAATGAATTCGCTGTCCACGCATCAATATTGAAAGAAATGTTGATCTTCGAGTTTGGCATATTGGGTTAAATTGTTTATTTTACAGCTCGATACAAATTGGGGTTGACCCAAATTCACAATAAAAAGGAAATTATCATGTCGCGTTTTAAGCTGTATGTCTCGTTATTATTAACTTTGCTTCTTGTTGGTTGTGGACGAGTACAACCTGTAATGAATGTGGAGGATACTCCAGTTGCTTATGATCTTCAAAATAAACAAGTAAAAATGGCCATAGTGCAATCAGCAACTAACCGAGGCTGGACGATCGAAGAAGTAAGCCCTGGTGTTCTTATTGCAAAAATCCACGTTCGTAAACACTCTGCAGAAGTAAAAATCCCATACAATAATAAATATTACTCAATTATTTATCTCAACTCAGTAAATCTCAAAGCAAGTGATGGCAAAATCCACCGCAATTACAATCGTTGGGTAAACAACTTGAATGTTGATATTCAGCGAGCTATTGCATTGTTGGGCAATCAATCTCAACAATAAAACTATTAATTGCAGTTAGGTTTTTCCGTGTTAAATCAAAATAATGATCCTTTTAATGCTTTTGAAGCGAAGACAGAAGCTCAGAAGTTATCTTTTGCACCAATCGTGTTCCAGACCGCCAAAACGCTTCGAGATTTAGGTATTTTAGCCGCTTTAGACAGCGCTGGCGCTCAAGGCATGAGTGCCACAGATATTGCCGAGAAAACGGGAGTATCAGAATATGGTGTTAAAGTACTGTTGGATATGGCGATTAGTGCGCATATTGTTTTATGGGAACGACCTAACTATTCGCTTGCAAACCTTGGTTTTTACCTTCTTCATGATGGTATGACGAATGCAAACATGGATTTTACGGCAGATGTTTGTTACGCCGCGATGATGCATTTGACGGAAGCAATTCAAGAAGGTAAACCGTCTGGTTTGAAAGAGTTGGGCAATTGGGAGACCATCTATCAAGGTCTATCGACGTTACCAGAACAAGCCAAACAGAGCTGGTTTAAGTTCGATCATTTCTATTCGGATCGCTCGTTCCCACTTCTGCTTAAAGAGGTATTTGCAAGCAAGCCAAAGCATCTTGTGGATATTGGCGGAAATACGGGAAAATGGGCGATTCAGTGTTGTAAACATGACCCTGACGTTCAAGTGACGATTGTTGATTTACCGCAGCAATTAGAAGTAGCGATGAAGAATGTTTCAGAAAACCAGTTCGTCGAGCGTGTACGTCCATACCCTGCAAACATGCTGGATAAAGCACAAACATTGCCGGAGCATGCTGACGTTTGGTGGATGAGCCAGTTCTTGGATTGCTTTTCCCCAATTGAGATCCTCAATATCCTTAAAAAAGTTAAAGCCCAGTTAACGAAGGGAGATACTATTTACGTATTGGAGCTGTTTTGGGATGCTCAAAAATACGCGGGAGCTTCCTATAGCCTTAATGCCACTTCTCTTTATTTTACCTGTTTAGCTAACGGTAATAGTCGCTTTTATCGCAGTGATGATTTCTTAGAAATTGTCGAAGCGGCAGGTTTATCTGTCGTTGAAAGAACCGACAATATTGGCCTTGGTCATACCTTATTAAAACTACAAGCAAACTAAATTCAGAATGAAAACAGAGCTCAAGCAAGTTGTTGTCGTAGGAGCGGGGCCATCAGGTTCAACCGTTTCTGCGTTATTAAAATCGCGTGGCATAGATGTTGTTGTCTTAGAAAAAGCGACTTTTCCACGCTTTTCCATAGGAGAAAGCCTGCTCCCTGCATGTATGGAAGTTGTTGAACAAGCAGGAATGACCAATGCAGTAAAGCAGTTTGGCTTCCAGTATAAAGATGGTGCTGCATTTCGTCGTAATGGCGTATACACCCAGTTCGACTTTACAAACAAATACACGCCAGGACCGGGCACGACGTTTCAGGTTCAACGTGCCAACTTTGATAAAGTATTGGCAGATAGCGCTGAAGAGCAAGGCGTAGAGATTCGCTATCAGCATGAGCTGCTCAACCTAGTGTTTGAAGGGAAAAAGTCTCGATTAGAAGTGCTCGACTCAAATAAGAAGGCTTATCAAATCGAAGCAGATTTTGTGTTGGATGCAAGTGGCTTTGGGCGTGTTTTGCCACGCTTGTTGGAGCTAGAAGAACCTTCTTGTCTTCCGCCTAGAAAAGCGATCTTTACCCATATCGAAGATCATATCTCTCCCCAAGAGCCGGAATACGATCGCAACAAAATTTTAATTTCAGTTCATCCTGAAAATCACGACGTATGGTACTGGCTAATCCCATTCTCTAATGGTACTTGTTCGTTTGGTGTGGTGGGTGAGCCAGAATTTTTCGAACAATACCCAGAAGATAAGATTGCAGCGTTGCAGCAGTTAGCCAATGAAGAGCCGGGTTTGGCTTCTTTGTTGCGAAATGCGAATTACCCGAATCCAGCAGGCGAGTTGGGTGGCTATTCTGCTAACGTCAAACGTTTAGCGACAGAGCACTACGCGTTGCTTGGTAATGCAGGTGAGTTTCTTGATCCTGTATTTTCATCGGGTGTCACTATCGCCATGAAATCGGCAGAGTTTGCAGCGGACTGCGTGGTTCGTCAGCTGAATGGTGAAAAGGTTGATTGGCAAGAAGAGTACTCGCAACGCTTAATGGTGGGAGTGAACACATTCCGCACTTATGTGGAAGGCTGGTACAACGGCACGTTGCAAGATGTGATTTTCTATCAAAAACCGAACCCACGTATTAAACAGATGATTAGTGCGATTTTGGCTGGATATGCTTGGGATACGAATAATCCTTACGTAAAACAAAGTGAGCAGCGTTTGTCGACGCTTGCAGAACTGGTTCGGGAAGCTGAACTGTAAGAATATACATTCGCTTATCCGAGAATCAGTAAACCTAGGTCTTACCAAAAAATTGGTAAGACCTTTTTAATGCCTCTTTACTTTTACTTCTAGCGTGTTGGAGACACATTGACCACTTACATCGGTGTGTATCGAATTTGAGAATTTTTATGGTGACATTGATCACATCTAGGATTCCTGTTGCTGATATTTATATTAAATTTGTAGGGAATGGATTACATTCTGGGAGTGTTCCCTACATCCGGCTTCGTTGTGAAAACGGTTTATAAGCAACTGTATAAGTTAGTAAAGTTCCAAAAACTACATCAAAAAAAAGACAAGTTTCTTACCAAATCAATTCGCTTGGTGAGTTCGAGCCATCGACTACGCCAAACGCTTCCTCTACTTTCTAAAATTGTCGAAGAACACGACGCATCAACGGTCTCTTCGATTGCAGATCCCGAGAACGCGGTCGCGTGGGGAGGTAAAGTTTCTCCAGAGTTCAAATCTAAAGTCATTCGTATTAGTAAAGAGCTAAAGATCAATCCTAATCATCTTATGGCGTGCATGGCATTTGAAACTGCTGAAACTTTCAGTCCAAGCATCAAAAATGGTTCCGGAAGCGGGGCTACAGGGTTAATTCAATTTATGCCTTCTACCGCAGAGTCATTAGGAGTGAACACAAAGACTCTTGCGAGAATGAGCGCGCTTGAACAACTTGACTATGTGAAAGCGTACTATTGGCCCTATCGAAATAAAATTAATAGCTTAGAAGATGCTTACATGGCCATTCTCTACCCTGCTGCGATTGGTAAACCGCCGTCTTTCGTTTTGTTCAGACAAGGCTCAATTGCCTATCGACAGAATGCAGGTATCGACCGCCACAAAACGGGGAAAATCACGCTTAATGATGTTTCCTACAAAGTGAGGAAAAAATTAGAAAAAGGTTTGCAGCCCAATTTCATGGGCTAAGATTGTGTCATGTTCCTAGTTTTTCGCGCATGAATCCTTCTGTTACTTCACGGGGATTCTGATACACTACGCGCCCATTTCCTCTGTTGAGACCTTTCTATGCCATTTTCTAAGCTTGGTTTAAGCGCATCGATTGCTGATGCAGTAAAAGCGCTAGGTTATGAAAAACCCACTTCTATCCAACAAAAAGCCATTCCAATCGTATTGCGTGGCCGCAATTTAATTGCAGCAGCGCAAACGGGCACAGGTAAAACGGCCAGTTTTGTTCTGCCAATCTTAGAAAAGCTTAGTCGAGGCGAAACGCAACGTAAAAAACGCGCTCGTGCGATTATCCTAACGCCAACACGCGAACTTGCGCTTCAGGTTCATCAAAGTATTGAAGCTTATGGTAAAAACTTACCATTACGCTCAATGGCGATGTTTGGTGGTGTGGATTATGCACCACAAAAACAAGCCTTGATCGAGGGTGTCGATATTGTGGTAAGCACGCCTGGGCGCTTGATTGATCTGTACGGTCAACGCGCGATTCACTTTGATGAAGTGGAAATGCTAGTGCTTGATGAAGCCGACAAAATGTTGGATATGGGATTCATCGATGCGATTGACAAAATCGTCGACTGTATGCCAGAACATGTGCAAAGTTTGCTGTTCTCAGCGACGTTATCTAACCCTGTTCGTGACTTGGCGAAAAATGCGATTATTGATCCTGAAGAGATCACGATTGCAAAGCACAGTGCCTCAAAATCAAATATTAAACAGTGGATCACGACCGTCGATAAAGACATGAAGTCGTCGCTGTTAAGTCACTTGCTTAAAGAAAATGACTGGTCGCAAGTACTGGTATTTATTGAAACTAAACACGGCGCAGCCAAACTGGTAAGCCAACTTGAGAAACGTGGCATTGTGGCAGAAGCATTCCACAGTGGCCGTAATCAGCGTGTTCGCCAGGAATTAATAGAAAAGTTTAAAGCGGGTGAAATCCAGTACTTAGTCGCAACCGGCGTTGCTGCGCGCGGTATTGATATTGATAATCTGCCAGTTGTCATCAACTACGATTTACCTTACCCGGCGGATGAGTATGTACATCGTATTGGTCGTACAGGTCGTGCTGGCGCGAAAGGTGAGGCGATATCACTGGTTTCAAAAGACGACTTTAAGAACCTCTGCATGATTGAAAGTCGTTTAGGGCACTTGCTAGAGCGAGTGGAAATTGAAGGTTTTGCGCCAAGAAAGCCAGTACCAATTTCAATTTTAAATTACGTGCCTAAGAATAAACGCAAACCGCACGATAAGCGCGAATCAAAATAGCCAGTTTATCCCATGATCTAAAAGCCGCATTCTTGCGGCTTTTTGCGTTTTAAGGCATCCAATTATGTAGCCATCGCGACGGTTTCTATTCGGTAATGAGGAAAAAAGTTAATCAGTGTCATACGCTTAACACGTAAAGTGAATCAAGGTGCGTTAAGCTTTTGTCAATTATCTGTCCGCAGGTTTGCACAAGGTAAGGAATGGGCGCAAACTTTTTTGCTTGCTAATGAATGCATAAGATGGGGCACAAATGAAAACAGGTGATAAGCAATTCGCCGTTATTGGTCTTGGCCGATTTGGTTTGGCAGTGTGTAAAGAGTTACAAGATTCAGGCGCTCAAGTTTTAGCCGTTGACATCAACGAAGACAGAGTTAAAGAAGCCGCCAGTTTTGTTAGTCAGGCGGTTGTGGCTAACTGTACTCACGAAGAGACGGTTGCTGAGCTCAAACTTGATGATTACGACATGGTGATGATTGCCATCGGAGCGGATGTCAATGCCAGTATTCTTGCGACATTGATTGCTAAAGAGGCGGGAGTAAAGTCAGTATGGGTTAAAGCCAACGACCGCTTCCAAGCTCGTGTTCTGCAAAAAATTGGCGCAGACCACATTATCATGCCTGAGCGTGACATGGGGATACGTGTCGCGCGTAAAATGCTCGATAAACGGGTTCTTGAGTTCCACCCATTAGGCAGTGGCTTAGCTATGACGGAGTTTGTGATTGGCTCTCGTTGGATGGGTAAGACACTAAGTGATTTGGCTCTGTGCAAAGTCGATGGCGTGCAAGTGCTAGGGTTTAAACGGGGCCCAGAAGTTACCAAGGCACCTGACCTTAATACCACACTAGAAATTGGTGACCTAATTATTGTGGTCGGCCCTCAAGATGCGCTCGCAAATAAATTAAAATCGCTATGACGTATTTTCATCAGAAAGGTGTTTTTTACGCACCAGATGGTAAACAAGAGAAAGCGAAAGGCAACGAACCGCGAATTATATTGCTCAGTTTTCTCGGTGTTTTACTGCCTTCTGCGGTATTGCTAACCTTGCCAGTTTTTTCTGTTACGGGCCTGTCGATAACGGATGCTTTGTTTACCGCAACGTCCGCTATTAGTGTGACAGGGCTTGGTGTTGTCGATACTGGGCAACACTTTACGCTTGCGGGTAAAATCTTGCTGATGTTTTTAATGCAAATCGGTGGGTTGGGGCAGATGACGTTGTCGGCGGTCTTACTCTATATGTTCGGCGTGCGTTTGAGTTTGCGTCAACAAGCGCTGGCGAAAGAAGCATTAGGGCAAGATCGGCAAGTCAATCTAAACCGACTAGTAAAGCGGATTGTTGTTTTCGCGCTTGTTGCAGAAACGATCGGGTTTATTTTTCTCTCTATCCGCTGGGTCCCTGAAATGGGCTGGAAGACTGGTATGTTTTACGCCTTGTTTCATGCAATTTCTGCATTTAACAACGCTGGGTTCGCGCTGTTTTCTGACAGTATGATGAGCTTTGTGAATGATCCGTTGGTTATCTTTACACTGGCGGGGCTATTCATTTTTGGCGGGCTTGGTTTTACTGTTGTGGGTGACATCTGGCTAAACTGGCGTAAAGGTTTCCACTTTTTGCATCTTCACACCAAAATCATGCTGATTGCTACACCGATATTGCTCTTAGTCGGAACGATGATGTTTTGGTTACTTGAGCGAAGCAACCCAAACACAATGGCGTCTTTACCTGCAACAGGGCAATGGTTGGCGGCATTCTTTCAATCTGCGAGTGCTCGAACGGCAGGGTTTAATAGTGTTGACTTGGCGTTGTTTACCCAGCCGGCCTTACTGGTCATGATTGTTCTAATGTTAATTGGAGCGGGTTCCACCTCAACGGGGGGCGGTATTAAAGTTTCCACATTTGCTGTTGCGTTTATGGCTACGTGGACCTTTTTACGCCAAAAGAAACATGTGGTTATGTTTAAGCGAACCATAAATTGGCAAACTGTGACTAAGTCATTGGCAATTATCGTTGTGAGCGGAGCCATCCTGACAAGCGCAATGTTTTTATTGATGCTTACCGAGAAGGCCAGCTTTGATAAGGTTATGTTTGAAACCATTTCCGCATTTGCCACAGTGGGGCTCACCGCCGGTTTGACTGCGGAACTTTCTGAACCTGGTAAATACATTATGATCGTGGTGATGATCATTGGTCGTATTGGGCCGCTCACGCTTGCCTACATGTTGGCACGTCCTGAACCTACCTTGGTCAAATACCCAGAAGACGCCGTTCTTACAGGTTAATATAGCGTTCAACAATGGCCGCGCGACCATTACGAGCATTGATTAATAGCAGTGCTCGTACATTTATAGAATATGTGGAATGTTGCCCAGTTTTACCTACAAATTCGTAGAAGTTCATTTCTTCTTCCTTTCGTTTCGATACTATTCATTCACTCAATTTATATTCTCAGAAGCTACGCTCATAACAGCGTTTTGGAATCCGACGCTTTTGTAGTGTGACACCAAACTACGTCGTGTTATCTGAGCGAATTGATACCAGCCTTCGTCAATAGTCACTCAGTCTTACTCTATGCCCATAGGGTTACTTTGTGTTTGTTGTGCTTGGTATTAATTAACGAATCGAAAAGATGGAGTCGTACTTTGAAATTCAACACACTCGCCATGGCTATGCTAACTGCGCTTCTTGCAGGGAAGAGCATGGCAACTACTCCGCCATCACCGGTTTGGCATACTATTGCGTTGAGCGATGGTAGTTCCAGTGAGGCAATTCTACGTGGAACGGCAGATTTCCACTGGTTTGAAGATAAGCAGGGCAATGCCTTACTTCAGGAAGACGGCGTTTGGTTTTTCGCGCGGATTCAGCGCGAGTCAGACACGCCAATATTGATCTCGACAGGTGTGGTGAAAACGCAGTCGAGTGAGCCACCTGAGTCGGCGAGGTTTCGCCCGGATTTACAAGTTAAACCGCAATTATCTTCTCTAAAAACCATTGAACCGATGGCACGAAAAAACCTACTGCGTTCGGCGCAAGGTTACCAGGCGATGAGCAGTTCAACGGTGAAGCAGCAGCCCCTATTGGTTGTGCAAGTTTCGTTTGATGACCAAGCAATGGTGCACGATTTTGAGCAACGCGTATTTAATACCAATGGTCAAAGCGTTGTGGATTACTTTGATAAAAACTCTCAAGGTAAATTCAAAGTTGTTCCTGCACTTGAGAGTTACGGCACCGCCAATGACGGTGTGATAGATGTGACTGTGGCACAAAGCCACCCTAACTGTCACTCTAGTTCTACTGATAAGACATGCACCGCCAAGTTGAATGCGGTTTTCACCGAGGCTTATCAAAAACTGGATCCATACTTTAATCTTTCGGCCTACGACAGCAATCAAAATGGTACCGTAGAACCGTCAGAACTCTCTGTCATGTTTATTTTTGCGGGGGGCGATCGTTCAACAGGGGTTCTCAACCGTCCTGCTATTTGGCCGCACAAATTCTCTCACGATGATGTCACACTAGATGGTAAAAAGATCACAGACTATTGTGTGTTCGCTGACTATCAAGTTGATCATCAAGCGACCTTGGGCGTGATCGTACACGAGCTTGGCCACTTAATGCTTGGCTTACCGGATTTGTACGCAAGGAACAGTGATGCCTCGATCGGCTCTTGGGGCGTGATGGGTGGCGGTTCATGGGCGCAGAAACCGGGAGATTCATACGCTGGTGACACTCCGGTGAACATGAGTGCATGGAGCAAACACGCTGCTGGTTTTGTTGTACCAACGGTAACTCATGAAAGTCCAGCGCCTATTTCTGTGAACAACGACGATGTCAAGCTGGTGTATCTCGACCCGTACTTGAAAGAGTTTGGCCCACGTGTTTATTTGGAAAATCGCACCTTTAGCGGTTACGACCGAGCATTGGCGGCTGAAGGTATCCTGGCGACGTCGGTCAATGTCCAGAACCGCTTTAATGATGTTGGTGCGATGCAGGTTCAAATCATGCAGGCTGATGGTCTGAATGAGTTAGAAAATGATGGTAGGAGTGACGCTGACGATTTGTACCCTAATGGTGGCGATGTCATATCAGATACATCGACCCCGGGTCTGAGAGCGATCACAGGGTTTGATACTGGGGTTCGTATTTCCAACATTGCCAGCAACACCAACGGCGGTAGCTTTTCTCTTGAGCATACAAACGAACCAAATAAATCAGCATGGCTGAACTCTCTTCACCAAGGTTATGTGTACGCGAGTGGGAGTAACACTCTGGCGGTGTCACTGGACTTGAATAGTGATACAGAGCTTGATGGTCTTCAACTTTACGCGCAAAGAGATAGCGCTCAAAGTGACATGACTTATCGAGTTTGGCGATTCCCATTTTCTGGAAACATTGGCTATCGATTAATATTGAATCAAAACAACGCTGAGCTTTTACAGCAAGGTAACTTCCAAAAGTCATCTCGAATTTTATTCCCCCAATCAAGCCAATTGAGTGCGGGTCAGCACTTATTGGTCGTTGAATTGGAAGGCGGTCAATTTGATGCAAACTTTGACTTCGGCCGCTTGCTAAAAACTGAAAAAGCCTCCCTACCTGTAATGTGGACTGGTGATTACAGTGAGATTGGCACGTTTGGTCTAGAAAAAGCCGGGTTCTCTTATATTCCGTTTGCAGCATTATTAAATGTGGATGCGAGCAACTTGGTTGAAGCGAAATCTGATTCGTTACAAACCAATAAAAATACGCCAATCAAACTGAACCTGATGGACAATGATTTCATGGCGGTAGGGTATCAGTTCAATGTGGACATTGTGCAGAAGCCTGAGCACGGCACCATCTCTGGCAACCAGTACCAACCTGAAGCTAACTTCGTTGGTCTGGACACTTTCCAATATCGTTTGTTGTCGGTTGATGGTGCGTACTCATCTTCAATCGTGAATGTGCAGGTGGAAGTGCTTGGCAGCAACGAAGCGCCAGTGGCCGTGATTGATGTTGATAATAAAGACATGACGGTTGGGCAGCGAGTCACGTTGTCTGCGTTAAATAGTACGGATGCTGATGGTGACGTGTTGAGTTATAAATGGGAGCAGTTGGCTGGCACTTCAGTTTCTCTTGGCAATGCAACCAGTGTTAGCACAAGCTTTACGGTGCCTCAAGGTGCAAAAGCGGGTGAGGTTCTGACATTCCGTTTAACCGTGACTGATCCTAGTAATGAAACGTCCAGTGCTACCGTCGATTTAACCATGAAAAACGCAGCGCCACTTACGCTTGCAGATACGGCGACCGTTGCCGTTGGTGAAAGTATTCTGATTGATGCAGCGAGCAATGATTCGGATGTGAACGGCGATAAACTGGTTGTAGAAAGCGTACAGAACGTAACGGGTGTGGGAAGTGCGAGTGTAGAGAATGGTAAAATCCGTTTTCAAGCACCGGATAGCCCTACTGACGGCATCAAGCTGCAATATACGGTTTCAGATGGTCATGGTGCCACTGCTACGGGGGAAGTTATCGTGACGGTTGTTGCTTCTTTGAAGACAACGACATTCAAGAACTCTGAAGGTAGCGGCAGTGTTTCTTATTGGGCTTTGATGTTGCTTGCAACATTAGGCTGGCGACGTCGCGTCTAAAACGGTATGGAATTGCTGTATAAGCCACTCACATTGAGTGGCTTATTTTTTATCTGATCTATTTTGGTTTCGTTCTCATTGTCTTATGAGATGTGTTTCTCATTATTTTTAAAGCGATTTTTCTACTCTGCGGTTACCCTAGGGGCCGATTTTTATGAACTAAGGATGTTATATGTCTACCGAGGGCTTTTCTGTTTCGGAAATATGCCGAGAAGCGGCAGTGATGGTCAGAAGGAATCTACTCGCAATTGTTATTGCTTGTATTCCGTTGATTATCGTGCACTCAATTTTTGCTTTTATGTATCCTGAAATGACGGGGCAAGATCAAGCGAACGTTCAAGAAGGCAATGTCGCAGGGTTTTATTTCGTCACAATTATTTTGTACCCACTTGTTGCCGCTATGGCGGCTGTGCGTGTGCATCGAATTTATTTAGTCGGTGATTACATGCACTCGGCGTTGGATGTATTTCGTTTGTCAGCTCGAGAATTCCGTTTCATAGGCTGGTGGATACTGTTTGGACTGATGATGATGCTCGTTATTGGTATCCCGATCTTTGCGTTGTCGTTTATCTACATTGCAGAAAGTGGTGAAGCCGACTTTGTTGCTATGGCTATTATCACAACGATTGCAAGCATTCCTGGCTATTGGGTAATGGCGCGATGGTCATTTGTGTTGCCAGCGACTGCAATGGATCATCAGCCGCGCAGTTTGCGTCGTTCGTGGAACCAGAGCAGAGCATACAACAAACAAGTATTCATTTTGATGGGACTAATTCCATTGGGTGCGGGCTTGCTCAGTCAGCTGATCTTTAGCCACTTTACGAATCTCTTTATGTTGAGCCTCGTCGGTGTGGCCTATGGTATTTTTGGCGCGTACCAGCTGGCATTGTTATCGTTGAGCTATAAAACGGTAGTGGATATCGAACGCGCTCGTTTTGATACGCCATCACTGCCACCAAAAACGGGTGAAGAATTTTCCGCTTAACCCTTTGATTGCTTTTACATGCTACCTCCGTTTAGGAGATGGTCTGCGGCAGGTTGATACCTTCCTGCCGCCTTCGCGTTATTCACGCAAAATACCCATGTCCATTTCATGGCTGAATGACAGGGACATTCACACGTATACTCACAACAGTACTTCTTTTTATTAAGGAACCCTACATGTCCATTTGGCAACGGGTCAATTTCACCCATCGCTTTAGTCAATTACCGTCAGCGTTCTATACGTTGGTCGAGCCACAACCCTTGGACAACACTCGCTGGGTCGCTTGGAATGGTGAGTTTGCACAGCAGTTTGGTTTACCAGAAGAGCAAAACGATGAGTTATTGGCGGTTTTTTCTGGGCTAAGTGAATTCGAACAATTTCGTCCTCTTGCGATGAAATATGCAGGCCATCAGTTTGGCGTTTACAACCCAGATTTGGGCGATGGACGTGGATTACTGTTGGCAGAAATTGAGCATCAGGATGGTACTTGGTTTGATCTTCACCTCAAAGGTGCAGGGCTAACGCCTTACTCGCGAATGGGAGATGGGCGAGCGGTATTACGCTCAACTATCCGTGAGTACTTGTGCAGTGAAGCCATGGCGGGCCTTGGGGTTCCCACGACACGTGCTCTCGGTATGATGGTCAGTGATACACCTGTTTATCGAGAAAAAACGGAATCGGGCGCTTTGTTACTTCGAATGGCTGAAACCCATGTTCGATTCGGTCACTTTGAGCATTTCTTTTACACCAACCAGTTAGCAGAGCAGAAGCTGTTGGCGGATAAGGTGATTGAGTGGCACTTTGCTGATTGTGCATCGGCGGAGAAACCATATGCCGCGATGTTTGACGCCATCGTGACTAAAACAGCCGAGATGATCGCATATTGGCAAGCTTTTGGTTTTGCGCATGGTGTGATGAATACCGATAACATGTCAATTCTTGGGCAAACTTTTGATTATGGTCCGTTTGGCTTTCTTGATGATTATGAGCCGGGATACATTTGTAATCATTCAGACTACCAGGGTCGTTACGCATTTGATCAACAGCCTAGAATTGCGCTTTGGAACCTGTCAGCACTGGCGCATGCGCTATCGCCACTCGTTGAACGAGAAGATTTAGAATCGTCGTTGAGTCAATTTGAAGTTCATTTAAGCCAGCAGTTCAGCCGCCTCATGCGTGAGAAGTTGGGCTTAAAAACCAAGATAGCGGAAGACGGGCGTTTGTTTGAAGCTATGTTTGAGCTTCTTCACCAGAACAAAACGGACTACACTCGCTTCTTCAGAACGCTTTCAAACCTTGATAATGCGCCTTCCCAAGCCGTAATCGATTTATTTCTCGACCGAGAAGCTGCGCGAGCTTGGCTTGAACTGTACTTAGCTCGGTGTGAGCTAGAGGTTGATGAACTAGGGGGCCTGATTTCAACCGAACAGCGTTGCAAACAGATGCGTCAAGCCAATCCCAAATACATCTTGCGTAACTACTTGGCTCAGTTGGCGATTGATAAAGCGGAAGAAGGGGACTTTAGCGAATTACACCGATTGGCCGAACTGTTAAAACGCCCATTTGATGAGCAACCTGAGTTTGATGATTACGCGAAATTGCCGCCGGAATGGGGGAAGAAAATGGAGATAAGCTGTTCTTCATAAATGGGTCATTTCCCACCCATTTGTATCTTTTCTTGGGTGGAATTCACTCGTTACACTTCGGATTTATGTTAATGGGCTATGTTAATTTATTGAAATACATATAAATTTTAACATGGTCCATTAATTGCTCTTTGTTAAATATCCGTACCCATCGCCTAACACCTAGTTACTCATGGACGGGATGGGATGTGATTCAACAAGGAGAATAATAATGTTTAAGCCTCTAACTCTACTATCTGTCTCTGCACTTGCTGTTACCAGTTTTAATGCTGCCGCAAATTGTGACCCAGGTGAAACGGTCATCAAGTTTAGCCATGTAACGAACGCGGACAAACACCCTAAAGGCATCGCGGCTTCGTTACTTGAAAAGCGCGTCAACGAAGAGATGAACGGTAAAGTCTGTATGCAGGTGTTTCCTAACTCAACACTGTATGATGATGACAAAGTGTTGGAAGCGCTACTGAATGGTGATGTTCAACTCGCTGCTCCTTCTCTTTCTAAGTTTGAGAAATTCACCAAGAAGTACCGCCTTTTCGATCTTCCTTTCTTGTTCGATGATGTCGACGCGGTTGACCGTTTCCAAAACTCGGAAGCGGGTGAAAAGCTGAAAAACTCAATGAAACGTCGTGGCCTACAAGGCATTGCGTTTTGGCATAACGGCATGAAGCAAATGTCAGCCAACAAGCCGCTCATTTCTCCAACTGATGCTGAAGGACTTAAGTTCCGTGTTCAAGCGTCTGATGTACTCGTTGCTCAGTTTGAGCAGCTAGGTGCTAACCCACAAAAAATGTCGTTCAAAGAAGTTTACGGCGGCTTGCAAACTAAGGTTATTGATGGTCAAGAAAATACTTGGTCAAACATTTACGGCAAAAAATTCTTCGAAGTTCAAGATGGCATTACGGAAACGAACCACGGAATTCTGGATTACTTAGTTGTGACGTCAAACGACTTCTGGAAAAACCTACCAGATGATCAGCGCGAGCAGTTAAATACCATTATTCAAGAGGTAACTGCGCAGCGTAATGCTGAGTCAACCAAAGTAAACCTTGCGAATAAGAACAATATCATCGAAGCCGGTGGTGTGGTTCGTACTCTAACGCCAGAACAGCGCCAAGAGTGGGTCACTGCACTTCAACCAGTATGGAAGAAGTTCGAAAAAGACATTGGTTCTGACCTAATCGAAGCCGCTTTGGCGTCTAACCAAAAATAATAACACCTAGCACATTTAGCCCTCTCAAACTGAGGGGGCTCTTTCCCCCTACAGACGACGTGATGTAATTATGGAACAGACTTTTTTTGCCAAGGCTGGACGAATCACTGATGCCATTGAAGAGACTTTGATTGCTTTCTTCTTGGGTGCCATGACCTTGCTGACCTTTGCCAATGTCATCTTTCGTTATGTCTTTAACGACAATATTCTTTGGGCGCTTGAGCTCACCGTTTTCATGTTCGCATGGATGGTGTTGGTTGGCGCATCTTATGGTGTGAAAAAACACTTTCATATTGGTGTCGATGTCATTATTAACATCGTTCCGGAAGGTAAACGAAAAGCCCTGGCGCTTTTTGCAGCAATGTGTTGCTTAGCCTTCTCTATTTTGCTGTTAATTGGCGCTTGGAACTACTGGTATCCGTTCGCTACTGACCGAGCGTGGTATGAAACGGACGATATTCCGATGCCTGAAATGCTCCAGTTCATGGCCGACTGGTTAAATGAGGGAGAGCGTTATGAAAAGCTGCCACGTTTTATTCCTTACTTCGCTTTGCCACTTGGAATGGCGCTACTAACGTTTAGATTTGTTCAAGTCACGTGGCAAATCGCTACTGGTAAGCTCGATCGCTTGATTGCAGGACATGAAGCGGAGGAAGAGCTCGAATCTCTTAAAGCTGAGATGAGTGACGCTGAAGACGTAATGGCTCCAAAGGCCTCGCAAGACGCTAAAAACAAGGAGCAATAAGCCATGGATATCTTATTTCTATTTTTGATGGTAATTGGCTTTATGCTGGTTGGCGTGCCAATTGCTATTTCGCTGGGCCTTTCCAGTGTTCTTTTCCTTTTAATGCATTCGGATGCCTCTTTAGCGTCAGTTGCTCAAACGCTGTTTAATGCATTCGCGGGCCACTACACGCTATTGGCTATTCCATTCTTTATATTGGCTTCAAGCTTTATGTCGACGGGTGGCGTAGCAAAGCGGATCATTCGTTTCGCCATTGCCATTGTAGGCTGGTTCCGCGGCGGTTTGGCGATGGCTTCGGTTGTCGCGTGTATGATGTTTGCCGCGTTGTCAGGTTCCTCACCTGCAACGGTTGTTGCCATAGGTAGTATTGTTATCGCAGGTATGATCAAAAACGGTTACTCAAAAGAGTTTGCCTCTGGGGTAATTTGTAACGCAGGTACGCTAGGGATTTTGATCCCACCTTCGATTGTGATGGTGGTGTATGCAGCCGCAACGGATGTGTCAGTTGGACGTATGTTCCTTGGTGGTGTGATTCCCGGTTTGCTGGCGGGTGTCATGTTGATGATCGCGATTTACATTGCCGCGAGAATCAAGAACCTTCCAAAACAACCTTTTGTCGGTTGGAAAGAAACCTTTGATGCCGCCAAGGATGCAAGCTGGGGCTTGTTGTTGGTCGTCATCATTCTTGGTGGTATCTATGGCGGTATCTTTACGCCGACAGAAGCCGCTGCGGTTGCTGCTGTGTACTCATTCTTTATTGCTAACTTTGTATACAAAGACATGGGGCCATTTGCAGACAAGAAAAACACTAAACCTGCGCTCGTTAAAATCTTCCAAACCTTTGTTCATAAAGACACGAAACACACCCTGTATGAAGCGGGCAAACTCACCATCATGCTGCTGTTCATCATTGCTAATGCCTTAATTTTGAAGCATGTTTTAACGGAAGAACGGATCCCGCAAATGATCACCGAGTCGATGCTCTCGGCTGGTCTCGGACCAATCACTTTTTTGATTGTGGTGAACGTCTTGTTGCTGATTGGTGGTCAGTTCATGGAGCCATCAGGCTTGTTGATCATTGTTGCGCCGCTCGTGTTCCCAATTGCGATTGCATTAGGTATAGACCCAATTCATTTGGGCATAATGATGGTGGTGAATATGGAGATAGGAATGATAACGCCGCCCGTGGGTCTTAACTTATTTGTGACCGCTGGTGTTGCCAAAATGTCGATGATGAACGTAGTGAAGGCAGCATTACCCTGGGTTGGAGTGATGTTCTTGTTCCTAATTATCGTCACATATGTACCATGGGTTTCGACTTGGTTGCCTACTACCTTGATGGGGCCGGAGATCATTACCAAGTAATGGAAGCCAGAAAGTAGAAAGAGGTGTGAGAATTCACACCTCTTCGTCTATTGACTTGTAACAAGTTTTGCGTGGGTCTGAATTAATTCGACGTTCATAGTGTCGCCACCTCTTTTTATTTTTACGACGCTCTTCACCGAATCTTCTCTCTTCTTGATAGCAACCGTCTACGAGCACGGTATCTGTAACAATCGGTATTCTCACTTTTTCGTTCATATCTGTAACAACCATGATAAACCTGTTGTTAAAAATTATGATTCAAGTTGAATATAATGCCAGTTATCTGAACGTGTTTTATTTGTAAAGGTCTTTATTTATTTGGTAGCGCTGCATCTTGTCGTAAAGGGTTTTTCTTGGCACATTCAATTGGCACATTGTCTGTTTAATACTACCGTTGTTTTCTAATAAAGCGCCTTCAATGGCTGCTCTCTCAAACTCCGCTACTTGCTCTGCAAGGCTTGAGGAAGACTTAGCGACTGGGTTTGATTCTCCCAACTGAATTAACTTACCCAATAGCACAAAACGCTCTGCAGCATTTCTGAGTTCTCGAACATTGCCAGGCCAGTCATGGCTCATCAGTTGCGCTAGATCTTGGGGTGACAAGCTAGGTGAGCTTTTGCCATAACGTGAAGCTGCTACCAACAGAAAGTGGTGAAAGAGGGCTGGAATGTCTTCTTTTCGTTCGCGTAGTGGCGGGAGATCCAGGGTCACGACATTGAGCCGATAATAGAGGTCCTGACGGAAAGTACCTTCTTCAGCTGCGTGTTTTAAATCGACCTTTGTTGCGGCAATCACTCGAATGTCTAAAGGCAATAATTCATTTGAACCGACACGCTCAATCACGCGCTCTTGTAATACCCTCAATAAACGAATTTGGGCTTGGATAGGCATCGACTCGATCTCATCCAAGAAAAGTGTGCCGCCTTGTGCAAACTCAAATTTACCGATACGACGGCTTTCGGCGCCAGTGAATGCGCCTTTTTCATGGCCGTAGAGTTCACTCTCAATTAAGTTCTCTGGAACCGCTCCACAATTTACGGCGACAAAGTTTTGGTTCCGGCGAGAGCTTTGCTCATGTAAAGAACGAGCGATTAACTCTTTCCCTGTACCGGTTTCACCAAACAATAAAATATCGGCGTCGGTATCGGCGATTTGGGTGATGGTCTCTCGTAATATTTGGATGCTAGAGGTTTCACCAATAACTCGTGGACCAAGGGTTTTACTGGCTTTAAGTGACAGGCGCAGTTTTTCATTTTCATTGGTTAGTTTGCGCTTCTCAATCGCCCGCTTAACCGTTTCAACCAAATGTTCTGGCGCAAAAGGTTTCTCAATAAAGTCGTAAGCGCCTTGATGAAGGGCTTGCACAGCCATGGAAATATCACCGTGTCCAGTGATCATGATGACGGGTAAGTTTGCATCGCGTTGAGTCAAAGTTGTCAGCATATCCATACCAGAAATGCCCGGCAAACAGATATCAGTGACCACGACGCCAGCTTCTTCTCCTTGCTGCATCGCTATTAAAGCCGATTCTGCATCCACAAAAAACTTGGCGTCGATATCCGCCAGTTCAAAGGTCTGTTCTATAGCGATTCTGAGATCGGCCTCATCATCAATAAAAAACACCTGACACATGATCTTATCCTTTTGATGGTTCAGTGTTGTAAGAAGTGATAGGTAAACACAATGAGAATCGAGCGCCGCCTTGTTCTCGATTATGGGCACATAATTTTCCATTCATACTGGCTAAGATTTGTTGCGAGATAGAGAGACCCAAACCTAAACCGTTCAGTTTAGTGGTTAGAAACGGTTCACATAAATCAGAAAGTGAGAAAGAGCCAAGCCCTGGGCCATTATCATCAACATGAATCCAAACCAAATCAGTGTGCTCATCGTGTTCTACAGATAATTCTACCTGTTTGTCTTGTTGTTCTTTGAGTGCTTCTATCGCATTAGTCAGTAAATTGACCAACACTTGCTCCAGTTGAATAATATTGATCTGCACTTCAACATCATGCTTTGGCAAATTTGTTTCTAACGTGACGCGCCCTGATTTAAATGCGGGCTTCATCAGTTCTTTTACAGAGGCAATCACAGGGAACAATCGAGATTGAGCCAACTCGTCACCACTGGTTTTTTTGGCGAAAGAGCGAAGTTGCTGACTGATATTTGCCATACGGTCAGTGAGAGCAGAAATGCGAGTGAGATTATCTTCCACTCGCTCATATTTTTCTTTTTTTAGAAACAGCTTGCCGTTCTCCGCAAAGCTACGAATTGCCGCAAGTGGATTATTCAGTTCATGGCTGATACTGGCTGACATTTGTCCTAACACCGCGAGTTTCGCTGCTTGCACCAATTCATCTTGAGTAACGCGTAAAGTTTGCTCGGTATCGATACGCTGTGCGATCTCAGCTTGCAATTCGGCAGTCCGTGCCATGACTTGATATTCCAACTTTTGATTTGCTTCTTGTTGAATTCGTTCAATTTGCAAGTGACGCTGTTGACGGTGATAGATAAGCTGACCAATTAAAAACAAAACCATGAATGCTAGAGTGAGTACAAAGATGTAACCCATGGTGAACCAAACGATCGACTGTTTAGGAGACAGCACACGAATAGTCAGCTTGAGTTCGGGAAGGGGCAGCGAAGAGACCACCAAGGTTCCTTTATTGTATGGGTAACCCTGTTTAAGCTCAGAATGCACCTCGTCCAAACTACCCACTAATCCAAGCGTTTCAATTGGCGCATCAAGATATTGTTGGCTTGCCCAAACTTGCTTTTTCTCTTTTTTTGTCAGTGGCTGTAAGCTTTTGAGTAGCCATTCACTTCGGCTACTCATAAAAACAATTCCGTATGGGTCGCTCGCGACAAAAACACTGTTTGGTTGCTGCCAGTTGTCCTCTATCTTACTTAGGTCCATCTTCACCACGACGACACCAAGTACACCGCCAGCGTATACGATGGGATAAGAATAGTAGTAGCCACGTTTACCAGATGTTGAGCCCAGTGCGTAGTATTGGCTTCGTTTACCCACAATGGCTTGTTTGAAATAAGGTCGAAATGCAAAATTTCGACCGATAAAGGAGCGCTCTTTACGCCAGTTGCTGGCCGCGATCGTTGTACCCCATTGATCGATTAAGTACGTATCCGCTGCTTCAATCACGCCATTAACGGATTCTAAATACCGATTAGTGATTTCCAGTTGCGCACTGTTGTTGGGGTGCAGAAGCGCTTGATAAAGAGGATCATCTTTAGCGAGAAGATTTGGGATATGGGCGTACTTATCGAGTTTATTTTTTATATGGCCAGAAAATTGCTCCAGCTGTGATTGGTGTTTATCAAGTAGAGATTGATAACTGGTCTGCCAAACCCAATGGCCACCGATAATTGCGCACAGGAAATAGAAAGCAAAAAATGTCAGCAGAATCCGTTTTTTTTGCGACATCCTTACACTCCTTACAACTTCCTTTGGTCACGTAAGAAAATGTTAATAGTTTGTAGGAAGGATTAGGGATTTAGTTTTCAACTCTGTGGAGTAAAACAAGAGCAAGATCTCTTTTTAGGCTTTTCGATAAAAAAACCGGTCGATTCTCTTGAAAAAGTCGCTATTGTCCCCATTCTAGATATGCTGGCGATGCTTAGACGGTGTCTGAATCGCATTTTTGAAGAAAAAATGGGTCAGCATTCGAGAATTTAGCGCAGACAATGTCCACATAGTGGCTATTGGCTCGACAGGGTTGCGACAGATCGCTAGAATGTCGCGTCTAAAAATTCTGTCCTGAGGCTAATAGGAGATACCTTTGGTTATTTTATCGAAGATATCACTGATTAGTCCGGTACTGACAACCAGTATCGATACTCGATTTTAAATTAGGTGTTCGGACAGAACACTACACAAGGATGAAGCGTAAGCTCCTCTGAGTTTCGCTCATACGCTCGGAAAACCGAGCCACTTTAGAGGTTTATATATAATGCAAGTTACTGTTGAAACGCTAGAGGGCCTAGAGCGCCGTCTAAACATTACTGTTCCAGCTGCAAACATCGAAGACGCTGTAACAGCTGAACTACGCAACATCGCTAAAAACCGTCGTTTCGATGGTTTCCGTAAGGGTAAAGTGCCTCTAAAAATGGTTGCTAAGATGTACGGCAAAGCAGTACGTCAAGACGTTCTTGGTGAAGTAATGCAACGCCACTTCATCGAAGCTATCGTTAAAGAGAAAATCAACCCAGCTGGCGCTCCAACTTTCGCTCCTGTAGAGAACAAAGAAGGTTCAGACCTAGTTTTCACTGCAACTTTTGAAGTTTACCCAGAAGTTGAGCTTAAAGGCCTAGAGAGCATCACTGTTGAAAAACCACTAACAGAAGTTAAAGATGCAGACGTAGAAGAGATGATCGATACTCTACGTAAGCAACAAGCAACTTGGGTTGAAGTTGAAGAAGCAGCAGAAGATGGCAAACGCGTAAGCATCGACTTCGTTGGTTCTATCGACGGTGAAGAGTTCGAAGGTGGTAAAGCTGAGAACTTCCCTCTAGAAATGGGTGCTGGTCGCATGATCCCTGGTTTCGAAGACGGTATCGCAGGTAAAACTGCTGGTATGGAATTCGACATCGACGTGACTTTCCCAGAAGATTACCACGCTGAAAACCTAAAAGGTAAAGCAGCTAAGTTCGCAATCAAAGTGAACAAAGTTGAAGCTCGTGAACTACCAGAACTAAACGACGAGTTCGTTGCTAAGTTCGGTGTTGTTGAAGGTGGTGTTGAAGCACTTAAAGCTGAAGTTCGTAAGAACATGGAACGCGAACTTAAGCAAGCTGTTAAGAACCGCATCAAAGAGCAAGCGATTGACGGTCTAGTTGAGCAAAACGACATCAACGTACCATCAGCGCTTATCGAGCAAGAAATCCAAGTTCTACGTCAACAAGCTGCACAACGCTTCGGTGGTAACCCAGAAGCTGCTGCTCAGCTTCCACGTGAACTGTTCGAAGAACAAGCTAAACGTCGCGTAGTTGTTGGTCTTCTACTAGGTGAAGTAATCAAATCTGAAGAGCTAAAAGCGGACGACGAGAAAGTTAAAGCTCTAATCGAAGAAATGGCTACTGCATACGAAGAACCATCAGAAGTTATTGCTTACTACGAGCAAAACGAAGAAATGATGAACAACATGCGCAACGTAGCTCTAGAAGAGCAAGCAATCGACGCGATCATCGCTAAAGCACAGGTTTCTGAGAAAGAAGTAGGCTTCAACGAGCTACTTAACCAACAACAACCTGCTGCTTAATAAGCAATATCTTGCGTAGAAGGTTGACTTAACGTTAACTATTCTGCTAACAATGGTCCGTATGATAGTCATCATCCGGGCCATTTATTTTAGGGACATAAGAATATGAGCTACCAAGAAAAAAATGCAATGTCGCCAATTATGGACGCGCTAGTACCAATGGTGGTTGAACAAACTTCCCGAGGCGAACGCTCTTACGACATCTACTCACGTCTGCTTAAAGAGCGCGTGATTTTTTTAACGGGTCAAGTGGAAGACCACATGGCAAACCTTGTCGTGGCTCAGCTACTTTTCCTAGAATCTGAAAATCCAGATAAAGATATTTTCTTATACATCAACTCTCCAGGCGGCAGCGTAACAGCAGGTATGTCTATTTACGATACCATGCAGTTCATTAAGCCAAATGTGAGCACAGTATGTATGGGTCAAGCATGTTCAATGGGTGCCTTCCTGCTTGCAGGTGGTGCGCCAGGTAAGCGTTATGTACTGCCTAACTCACGTGTAATGATCCACCAACCATTGGGTGGTTTCCAGGGTCAAGCTTCTGATATCCAAATCCATGCTCAGGAAATCCTGACGATTAAACAGAAGCTAAACAAGTTGTTAGCAGAACATACAGGCCAACCTCTTGAAGTCATTGAGCGCGATACTGATCGTGATAACTTCATGTCATCAGAGCAGGCTGTGGAATACGGTATCGTGGATGCAGTGTTAAGCCACCGTGGCGAGTAATTAGCCAGCGCATTTTGGCAAAAATTGATATACACTCATTCATGAAGAGTAAAGGCTAAGAGGTTAGCGAATGACAGATAAAAGCAAAGAAAGTGGCAGCGGTAAATTGCTGTACTGTTCTTTCTGCGGCAAAAGTCAGCACGAAGTTCGCAAGCTAATCGCAGGTCCGTCAGTGTACATTTGCGACGAATGTGTCGACTTATGTAACGATATTATTCGCGAAGAAATCAAGGATGTTCTCCCTAAGAAAGAATCTGAAGCGTTACCAACGCCAAAACAGATCCGTGAACACCTTGATGACTATGTGATCGGGCAAGATTACGCGAAAAAAGTGCTCGCAGTTGCGGTATATAACCACTACAAGCGTTTACGCAATGGTGATACAACGAGCGAAGGTGTGGAGCTTGGTAAGAGTAACATCCTTCTAATTGGTCCTACAGGTAGTGGTAAAACACTACTTGCGGAGACATTAGCTCGATTCTTGGATGTGCCATTTACAATGGCAGACGCGACGACACTAACCGAAGCCGGTTACGTAGGTGAAGACGTTGAAAACATCATCCAAAAGCTTCTGCAAAAATGTGATTACGATGTAGCTAAAGCGGAACGCGGCATCGTTTACATTGATGAAATTGATAAGATTTCACGCAAAGCTGAAAACCCATCTATTACGCGTGACGTATCTGGTGAAGGTGTTCAGCAGGCGCTACTAAAACTTATCGAAGGTACGGTTGCATCGGTTCCACCTCAAGGTGGTCGTAAGCATCCTCAGCAAGAGTTCCTACAAGTGGACACATCTAAGATCCTGTTCATCTGTGGTGGTGCTTTTGCTGGCTTAGACAAAGTGATTGAGCAGCGTGTTGCAACAGGTACAGGTATTGGCTTTGGTGCTGAAGTTCGTTCGAAGAATGAAGCGAAGACGGTAGGTGAGCTATTTACTCAAGTTGAACCTGAAGATTTAGTGAAGTACGGCCTCATTCCAGAATTCATTGGTCGTTTACCTGTAACAACAACACTGACTGAGCTTGATGAAGAAGCGTTGATTCAGATCCTATGTGAACCGAAGAACGCACTGACCAAGCAATATGCAGCATTGTTTGAGCTGGAAAACGCTGAACTTGAATTCCGTGAAGATGCGCTGCGCGCTATCGCGAAAAAAGCAACGGAGCGTAAAACAGGTGCTCGTGGCTTACGCTCGATTCTTGAAGGCGTGCTACTTGAAACCATGTACGAATTACCATCTGCAACAGACGTTAGTAAAGTCGTGATTGATGAGTCCGTCATTAATGGCGAGTCAGAGCCACTGCTTATTTACAGTAACGCAGACAATCAGGCAGCTGGAGCAGAGTAAATTCAGCCATAATGAAAAAGGAGGTAAGTAATTACCTCCTTTTTTTATTTCTCTTATTGAATCCAAACAATTAGCCCCCATATACTGCCTTAAGTAATACGTTAAACGTGAAAGCGGAAGAGAGAATTATATGAACTTGGAACGTTCCGAGCGTATCGAGATCCCGGTACTACCTCTACGTGACGTAGTGGTCTACCCACACATGGTTATTCCATTGTTTGTTGGTCGTGAGAAATCGATTAGCTGTTTAGAAACGGCGATGGAAACCAACAAACAAGTTCTTCTTGTGGCACAAAAGCAAGCGGATACTGACGAGCCTACGGTTGACGACCTATTTGACGTAGGTACGGTAGCCACCATTCTCCAGCTCTTGAAGCTTCCGGATGGCACAGTAAAAGTATTGGTCGAAGGCCAGCAGCGAGCAAAAATCAATCACTTTAAAGAGAGTGACTTCTTCCTAGCAGAAGCTGAATTTGTTGTTACGCCTGAATTGGATGAGCGTGAGCAAGAAGTGATTGTTCGCAGCGCGATTAATCAGTTTGAAGGGTTCATTAAGCTAAACAAGAAGATTCCACCAGAAGTGCTAACGTCACTTAATGGTATCGACGAAGCCGCACGCTTAGCGGATACCATTGCGGCTCATATGCCGTTAAAGTTGGTGGATAAGCAGCAAGTACTTGAAATTGTTGACGTCACTGAGCGTCTGGAATTCCTGATGGGCCAGATGGAATCAGAGATCGACTTGCTGCAAGTTGAAAAACGAATTCGTGGTCGCGTTAAAAAGCAAATGGAAAAATCTCAGCGTGAGTACTATCTGAATGAGCAAATGAAAGCGATTCAGAAAGAACTTGGTGAGATGGAAGACGCACCAGACGAGTTCGAAACGCTACAGAAGAAGATTGACGAATCAAAAATGCCTCAAGAGGCACGTGAAAAGACAGAGCAAGAGCTGCAAAAGCTTAAGATGATGTCTCCAATGTCTGCTGAAGCAACAGTGGTTCGTAGCTACATCGATTGGATGGTCAGCGTTCCTTGGGCTAAGCGCTCAAAAGTTAAGAAAAACTTAGCGAAAGCAGAAGAGGTTCTTAATGAAGATCACTACGGTCTAGAACGCGTCAAAGAACGTATCCTTGAATACCTGGCTGTTCAAAACCGTATCAACAAGCTAAAAGGTCCTATCCTTTGTCTTGTTGGTCCTCCTGGTGTAGGTAAAACGTCTCTTGGTCGTTCAATTGCTTCAGCTACAGGCCGTAAGTATGTTCGTATGGCGTTGGGTGGTGTGCGTGATGAAGCGGAAATTCGTGGTCACCGTCGTACTTACATCGGCTCATTACCAGGCAAGTTGATCCAGAAGATGTCGAAGGTTGGTGTGAAGAACCCGCTGTTCTTATTGGACGAAATCGACAAAATGTCTTCAGATATGCGTGGTGATCCGGCATCGGCTCTACTAGAAGTGCTTGATCCTGAACAGAATAACTCGTTCAACGATCACTACCTAGAAGTGGATTACGATCTCTCTGACGTTATGTTTGTTGCGACATCGAACTCGATGAACATCCCGGGCCCATTGTTAGACCGTATGGAAGTTATTCGTTTATCTGGTTACACCGAAGACGAGAAGCTGAACATTGCAAAACGTCACCTTGTTGATAAACAAGTGAAGCGTAATGGCTTGAAAGCGGATGAGATCGTCATTGAAGATTCTGCGATTATTGGCATCATTCGTTACTACACGCGTGAAGCGGGTGTCCGTAACTTAGAGCGTGAGATTTCTAAGATCTGCCGTAAAGCGGTGAAGAATATCTTGCTGGATAAGGACATCAAGTCAGTAACGGTAACGATGGACAACCTAAAAGAGTACTTAGGTGTTCAACGTTTCGATTACGGTAAAGCGGATGAAAGTAACCGAATTGGTCAAGTAACTGGCCTAGCTTGGACAGAAGTGGGTGGCGATCTATTAACGATTGAAACTCAATCAATGCCAGGTAAAGGTAAGCTGACACAAACGGGTTCTCTTGGGGATGTGATGCAAGAGTCTATCCAAGCAGCAATGACAGTGGTTCGCTCTCGTGCAGAAAAGCTAGGTATCAATACTGACTTCTACGAGAAGAAAGATATTCACGTACACGTGCCGGAAGGCGCGACACCAAAAGATGGCCCAAGTGCGGGTACAGCAATGTGTACAGCATTGGTTTCTTCTCTGACAGGCAACCCTGTGAAAGCAGAAGTAGCGATGACGGGTGAAATCACACTGCGTGGTGAGGTTCTACCTATCGGCGGCCTAAAAGAGAAGTTACTTGCGGCACACCGTGGTGGCATTAAGACAGTGCTAATTCCAAAAGATAACGAGCGTGATCTGGAAGAGATTCCTGATAATGTTATCGCTGATCTGAAAGTTATCCCTGTACAGTGGATTGATGAAGTACTGAAAGTCGCACTAGAGCGAGACCCGACGGGCGTTGAGTTTGAGTCTCAAAAATAGTGATGTGTAGCAAAAATAAGTAAAAGTTTACGCTGATAAGCCCAAAAAGGCTTGTCAGCGTTTTTTTTGGGCGCTAAGTTAGTTTCGATAGCTGCCAGCCCTTGATGAATAAGGGGTGGAGCATATTTTCTTAACAATGGAACGAAAGTCATCACAAAAATAATCACAGATGACACAAAGGGGAAATTACAGTGAATAAAACTCAGTTAGTAGAACAAATCGCAGAAAATGCAGATATTTCTAAAGCGTCAGCGGGTCGTGCTCTAGATGCATTCATCGAAGCAGTAAGCGGAACTCTTCAATCTGGTGATCAAGTCGCTCTAGTTGGCTTTGGTACATTCAGCGTTCGTACTCGTGCTGCACGTACTGGTCGTAACCCAAAAACTGGTGAAGAAATCCAAATCGCAGAAGCAAAAGTACCAGCTTTCAAAGCTGGTAAAGCACTGAAAGACGCTTGTAACTAATCACGGCGTTATTTCTGTAACCGGCCATTTGCTTAACTTTTGCTCAAACAATAAGTTTCGAACAAAAATTTACAAACTTCGAGCCGAACTTTCTTAAATTATGCGCATCATACTGATGCGCATTTCTTTTTCTGATATTATTGCGCCATTATTTCTATTAGATAGAAGCAGTAGGCTTCAATTGTGGAGAGCAGTTAAATTATGATGGATCGACTACGCGAAGGCGTGAATAGCATCGCGGTCAAAATTATCCTTGGACTTATCATCCTGTCTTTCGTATTTGCAGGTGTAGGTAGCTACATCGTTGGTGGTAGCAACAACTCTGCAGCGAAAGTCGGTAACACTGAGATTCCTCGTGGTGAGTTCGAGATGGCATACCAAAATGAGCGTAACCGTATGCAAGCTCAGTTGGGTGACTACTTCTCTCAAATGCTGGCTGACCCTGCATATGTTGAATCTTTCCGCAAATCCGTTTTAGATCGAATGATCAATGACGTGTTGCTTGACCAACAAGCTGAAGCTTTGGGTCTGCGAATCAGCGACACTCAAGTGCGTAGCATGATTCTAGACATGCCTCAGTTCCAATCTAATGGTCAGTTTGATCAAGAGATCTATCAAGCTTCTTTGCGTCGTGCAGGCTTTTCGCCAGACTCTTTTGCTGAGTACATGCGTCGTGAATTGGTTCGTGAGCAACTGCTGAATGCGCTACAAAACAGTGAATTTATTCTGCCGGGTGAAGTACAAGCAGAAGGCAAGCTGTTCACTCAAACTCGTGATATTCGCACGATTCAGATCGACTTAGCGGAGTTTGCGAAAAATATTGAATTGACCGACGAAGAAATTCAAGAGTACTACAAAGCAAACCCAGACAACTTTACACGTCCAGAGCAGGTTAAAGTCTCTTACATCGAACTGTCAGCTGAAGCGCTAAAGGAACAAGTTAATGTTTCTGATGCTGAGGTGAAAAAGTACTACGACGAGCACTTAAACAAATACTCTTCAGAAGAGCAACGCCGTGTCGCTCACATTCTTGTAGAAGGGGACGATGAAGCAAAAGCGCAAGCTATCCTAGATGAGCTAAACGCGGGTGCAGACTTTGCGACGCTTGCTCAAGAGAAATCTGACGATTTTGGCAGCGCTGAAAACGGTGGTGACCTAGGTTGGATTGAGCGTGATGTGATGGACCCTGCTTTTGAAGAAGCGGCATTCGCACTGAAGAATCCTGGCGATATGTCGGGTCTAGTAAAGTCGGACTTTGGTTATCACATTATCAAGCTTGAAGAGTTAAAAGATTCTGTGGCGAAGCCATTTGAAGAAGTCGCTGCTGAAATCAAACAAGAGATGGTGGACCAACAAGCGATCGACCAATTCTACGAGTTGCAAAATGAGCTTGAGCGCGTAGCGTTTGAATACCCAGACTCATTGTATGATGCTTCTCAAGCGGTTAACCAAGAAGTGAAGACAACGGACTTTATTTCTCAGGTTGATGCACCTGAAGTGCTGCGTAGCCCTGCTGTAATGCAAGCTATCCTAAGCCCTGAAGTTAAAGAAGATGGCCTAAACTCTGAAGCTATCGAAGTTGCGCCTGAGCATATTATCGTTGTTCGTGTTGAAGATGCGCGTGACGAGACAGTTCTTCCACTAGAAGAAGTGAAAGATCAGGTTGTTGCAGAGCTATCTCGTGTTAAAGGTGAGCAAGAAGCGATGGAACTTGGAACACAAGTCGTTGCGGCATTGAAAGAAGGTAAGACGAACGTGCTTGCTGAAAACAATCTTGCCTTTGGTGAACAAGAGACAGTAGATCGTCGTTCTCCGTTAGCAACAACGGTATTCGCGATGGCAAAACCAGTCGATGGTAAACCAGTATATGGTCAGTCTAAAGATCTTGAAGGTAACATCATTATCATCGAGCTTGATGCTGTAAACGCAGAGCTAGATAGTGAGTTAGAAGATCAAGTTGCGATGCAAATGCAGCGTGCATCTTCTCAGCAAGATTTATCATCTGTACTAGCCGTACTGCGTGCAAATACTGACATTGAGTACTTTGTTGTGAGCAACTAAGCACAATTAGTGTAATTTGTATGTTGAATAAAACGGACCGCATAAGCGGTCCGTTTTATTTTTGTCTTTATGAACTTCAATCATCAATAGGCATTACTTAAATTAGTGCGCGTTTAAGTGATAGCGGCCGTTGTGAATTCCGGGTCATCTCAGTTTGTTAAATGCATAACCATATTGCTTTCCATTGCAAACTTGATAGTGACTCGCTCTCGACGACTGTTTTTAGCCTACTATTTTGGAGATTGTATGTTCAATATGAAATGGATTTTGACATTGTGCTTATTTGTTTTTGCACCTTTTAGCATGGCTGCGGATTCAGCCACTGACAAATATGAAGGAATTGAAATTACTGTAAATATCAACACGGCCACTGCTGAAGAAATTGCGACCATGTTGAAAGGTATAGGTGAGAAGAAAGCGCAGAGTATAGTGGACTACCGCGAGGAACATGGCCCTTTTAAAACGGCAGCAGATTTGAAGAGCGTAAAAGGCATAGGTGAAGCGACAGTTAAGAAAAACGAAGACCGCATTTTACTGTAGCTTGATGTATTGCAGATATTGAGTCTGAATTCAGAACAATATCTGTTTCCCTATTACTGCTTTCCCGAACCAGCCCCTCTTTCGTGGTTCGGGATTTTTTATCCGAATAAACGACGGCGAAGGCCTTTTTCCAGTAAAGCCATTACTAACCCACCGAGTGCGCCAAACATATGAGCATCAATAGCAACGTTTGCACCGATAAGCTCAGCAGTACTGCTGGATGGGCCATAGACCTGCTCCCATGCTACTTTGGCGATTAGTCCTCCAACTAACAACACACTGCTTCTTCTGCTTTCAAAGACTTCTCTGAGCGCCCAAAATCCAAACAATCCGTGTAATACGCCGGATAAACCCACGTATACCGACATGTTGGTAAACAAATTCAGCGCACCAACACATGCACATAAGATTGAAAAAACGATAAGGAAGTTACGAGTGCTTGGGCGAAAAATAAAAGTAATGATCCACAATCCGGCGAGGTTCATTCCTAAGTGCGCAAAGTTGGTATGTGTGAGATTTCCTGTTACGATTCGCCACCATTCACCATGGCGTATATTGTAGCTGTGCCACTCGGTTAGGCTTGCCATTGGTTCAAATTGAAGTATCAAACAGATCACGCTGATAATACTCAGCAAGGTATAAAGGTTCACTCTATGTCTCGTTATTGTTCTCGTTGTGGAAAATCGCAAAAAGCGTGTATTTGCCAATGGATTGTACCGCTGGCAAGCGAGGTAGAACTTATCATTCTTCAGCACACGAGTGAAGAACATCGTCCGCTTGGTACGGCACGGATTCTCAATTTGAGTTTAGATAACTGTATTTGTTTGATAGGAGAGGACTTTTCTTGTGATGATGCCTTAAATCACTTATTAGCGGATGAGTCATATCAACATTTTGTTCTTTACCCATCAGAAGAGTCACGATGCATTTCTGAAATCACTCAAGCGAGTCATAGTGTATCTAAGAAAATACGTTTGATTTTGCTCGATGGTACGTGGAAAAAAGCGTACAAAATGTGGCAACTCTCAAGCAACTTACATCCACTCCCAACCGTGCAGTTGCCTAAGCAACTACAAGGGCACTACACCATTCGTAAGGCGCCCTCTGAGAATAGCTTATCGACAGTCGAGGCTGGTTATCATTCGCTTCGCTTGCTTGAACCCGAGCGAGACTTTACACCGCTGATGCGTGCGTTTGAAAAGATGATCGAATTCCAAATCGCCCAGATGCCTCCGGGCGTTTTTGAAAAGAATTACTTGAAAGGTTGAGTGTTACTAAAGAACGATGGAAGAGAAAAGTTGGCGGTGTAGCTTTTGCGCGTGACCATCGGTCATTGCAGAAATATAATCGGCGATGACCCTCATCTTATTGCTCTCTCTCTTCGCCTGACACCACAGATCTTTTGTATGAACGGGTAGTAATCGCTCTGGGTCTGCTGTTAACGCTTCAAAAATATCCATAATAATTTGCTGACCCTTATACTCAACGATCTGGACCTGCGGGACTTGGATAACGAAGGTGCTGACAAAGTGCTTGAGTACGTCAAGTGCACGTGCCATCTGTGGTTCTAAACACGCATTCCAAGACAGTAACGGGTTATTAAACGGCTCATCCACCGCTTTGATTGAAATGCTGGTCAGTAGCGCGTTAACCATACCACCGATGGCATCTTTCCGCTCATGGTGCTTCCCGCTAAATAGCATCTGTCCGATGGAATCGATATGAGCTTCAAACCACGGGTCGCCACAGTCCGCTAATTGACTTGCTGCGCCTTCTTGCCATTGCTGACGTGTCACCATACCAAGTACGATTGCATCTTCTAAATCATGAACACCGTAGGCGATATCATCTGCTAGCTCCATGATTGAGCAATCGATTGATTTAAAACGCGTTTTACTGTGTTCAAACTCCGATTCTGGCGTTGAACGCATCAGACTAAGCAATGCCTTGTCGTTGTCAGAAAGCGGTGCAATTACCCAATCAAATAAGTCTTTATCACAATCATAAATGCCTTTAGCTGGGCTCCAATCTTTTGCTTTTAGTTTACGTTGATGCTCGGCTGGTTGAGGCAACTTGACGGAGCGTGTTTGACTAATGAGGGCAGGGTACTTAATCAAACCAAGCAGTGTGCGGCGTGATAAATTCATTCCGAAATGCTCGGTATAAGGCTCTAACTTAGTGACGATACGAAAGGTTTGGGCGTTCCCCTCGAAGCCGCCATGTTCGCGCATTACGTAGTTTAGAGCGACTTCTCCCCCATGACCGTATGGAGGATGCCCGATGTCGTGCGCCAAACATAATGAATCAATTAAGCTGTCTGATGGTAATAGATCGCGGAACTCTGGCTGTTTTTTCTTTAACTGGGCGACGATACCGGTCCCGAGTTGCGACGCTTCTAAGGAGTGTGTTAACCGGCTGCGGTGAAAGTCTTCCAAGCTATTGCCGTGTACTTGGGTTTTTGCTTGTAGGCGTCGAAATGCAGCCGAGTGAAGAATGCGCGCTCGGTCTCGTTGGTACGGGCTCCGATGGTCGTCTCGACGGATTTTATGCTCATCATCATGGCGCTCTTGCCATTGCGGGTGTAATTCAAACGACACGATTATCTCCGTAAGCTAACTGATTTCATCTAACGATAATTCGAAACTTGGGGCAAAGGTATTGAGAAAGTAATCCATTTCAGGCGTTCTGCGTTCTTGCAAAGTGACGTCTAAGCGTTTTTTTGCCAGAGCGAACTCATGGTTGCCGGCGCTTAGTTCTTCGAGACATTTTAAATAGGCACAGATGGAATCGGCTTGCTTAACGATTTTTGCGTCCTCTTCGTGAGCAGAGTGAGAAAGAAGATAGGGGGCAAAGTCATCTTGGAACTCTTCCGGTAACATTGAGAGTAATTTTTGCTCCGCTGCCGATTCTATCTTCTTATATTCTTTGGCAATTTCAGGGTTGTAATACTTCACTGGAGTCGGAAGATCACCCGTTAATACTTCACTGGAGTCATGGTACATGGCAAGAATCGCGATGCGTTCTGGATTAAGGTTGCCGCCGAACTTTTTGTTTTTAATGAGGGCAAGGGCATGAGCGACAAAAGCAACTTGTAAGCTATGCTCTGAAACGTTTTCTGGTGAGACGGACCGCATTAAAGGCCAGCGTTGGATCAGCTTCATTCGAGCCAGGTGGGCGAAAAAATGGCTTTCTTTCATGGCTTTCTCCGTTTCTGGTGTAAAAAAGGAACTCACTAGGAGTTCCTCTAAGCATATGAGAGATCAGCACTAATTACTACCAGTGATTCATTACTGGCTGTAGGTTGATAGGAATCTTTCAAAACGTCCAATGGCGATTTCTAGATCTTCAACGTGCGGTAGTGTCACGATGCGGAAGTGGTCTGGTTTTGGCCAGTTAAAGCCGGAACCTTGCACCAGTAAGACTTTCTCTTGTTTTAAGAAATCTAAAACCATCTGTTGATCGTTCTTGATGTTGTACATTTTAGTGTCGATTTTCGGGAAGAGGTACATCGCACCCTTAGGTTTGACACAAGAAACACCAGGAATCTGATTGATCAGTTCATACGCTCGGTTGCGCTGCTCTAATAAGCGTCCGCCAGGTAAAATCAGTTCATTAATACTCTGGTATCCACCTAACGCGGTTTGAATCGCATGCTGCATTGGTACGTTTGCGCATAAACGCATCGATGAAAGCAGCTCCAAGCCATTCACGTACCCTTGAGCCAGATGTTTAGGCCCCGTTAAGAACATCCAGCCACCACGGAAACCACAAACACGGTAGGCTTTTGAAAGGCCATTGAATGTCATGACTAGCACGTCTTCAGTGAGTGTGGCGACTGAGGTATGTGTTGCACCGTCGTACAACACTTTGTCGTAGATCTCATCTGCGAAAATGATCAGTTTGTGCTGGCGTGCTATCTCAATCACTTCAAGTAGGAAGTCACGGCTGTATACCGCACCTGTCGGGTTGTTCGGGTTGATCAGAACAATGCCACGTGTCTTTGGTGTGATTTTCTTTTTGATGTCTTCAAGGTCTGGGTACCAGTCAGCCTCTTCATCACATAGATAATGAACCGGCTTACCACCAGATAGTGCAACTGAAGCTGTCCATAACGGATAGTCTGGTGCTGGGATCAGCATTTCGTCGCCATTGTTTAATAGCGCTTGCATGGCCATTACGATCAACTCAGACACGCCGTTACCTACATACACATCTTCGACATCTAGCGAGCGTATACCTTTACGCTGATAGTGTTGGACCACAGCTTTACGAGCAGAGTAAATACCTTTGGAATCACAATAGCCTTGAGAAGTCGGCAGATTACGAATCACGTCGACTAAAATCTCATCAGGGGCGTCAAAACCAAATGGGGCAGGGTTACCAATGTTTAGCTTTAGGATTTTATGCCCTTCTTCCTCCATGCGCTTAGCATGTTTGAGTACAGGACCCCTAATGTCGTAGCAGACATTGTCGAGTTTTGACGACATCCCGATATTTTGCATTGTTTAATTCCTAAAAATTCGTTAATTTCTTTATTAAAATACAATAATTTGTTTTTTATTAGAATATATATCTGTAAATAATCTGTCTGCTGGTTAAGTTTTGCTCGCTTGCTATCACAGGATTTTGCAAAAGATCGCATACGACCTTGATTTGCTTTGGGTCTAAACTTAGAGTAGCCGTCAGTTACCATTTATCCTCACATACAACGAGGTTGATTTGTCACAGTTCCATCAAGCCGTAAAGAGAATTATCGAGCGAGTTCAGCAATCGGAAGGCAATCAAACACGTCTGGTCGAGCCCCTTAGCGAGAAACCTAATTTCTCATTTATTGATTGGCTTGATGCACAACCACTTTTCCCTAAGTTTTATTGGCAGTCCCGCGATACACGTGAAGAGGTCGTTGCACTAGGGCAATTGCACGCTTTTGTTGAGCCAGGTCCTGCTTATACCATTCTAGGTGAAGGGCAAAGAGTCTGGGGCGGGCGCTCTTTTGATGGACAGCATGAGAAGAATCGTCGCTGTATGCCTTCTTTTTTCTTTTTGCCTCAAATTGAGTTAATTCGTTTTGACCAACAGTGGTCTCTCGCAGTTAATATTTCAGAAGACAAAGCGCGAACTCTAGCTGGGTTGAATAAACTGGTTTGTGAGGTCGCGACCTTAGCTCCAATTTCGTCTCACATCCGCTCTATTGTTCATACGCCAAGTCAGCCTCAATGGAATGAGTTAGTTCATAAGGTTCTGACTGGTATAGAGAATGATGATTTTAAGAAAGTGGTTTTAGCGCGTCGCTCTACCGTGCAGCTTGATAACACATTAAGTGCTGCACAGCTACTTAAAGCAAGTTACTTAAATAACCATCATAGCTTCCATTTCATGCTGAGCTTAGACAGTAAGCACAGTTTTATGGGGTCTACGCCAGAACGTTTGTATTCTCGCGTAGGGCATGAGCTACATACCGAAGCGTTAGCAGGTACGATTGGTCGGGGAGACAATGCCACTCAAGATATGGAGTTGGCGAATTGGTTATCCCAAGACCAAAAGAACCTCAACGAAAACCAGTATGTGGTGGACGACATCATTGACCGTCTATCACCGCATTCTGAAATGGTTGAAGTGGAAGCTGAACCGAGTTTGGTCAGACTACGAAAAGTGCAGCACCTTAAGCGAAATATTCACGCTAGTCTAAGAGCGGGGATAAATGGTGTTCAGTTGTTATCGGCGCTTCAGCCAACAGCGGCGGTTGCTGGCTTACCCCGACAAGAGTCCATGCAGTTTATTCTTGATAATGAGCCGTTTGCACGCGGCTGGTATGCAGGCTCTATGGGTTACATCAGCCATGAGCGTGCAGAGTTTTGTGTCGCAATCAGAAGTGCGCTTGTGCTCGGTGAGCAAGTACAACTGTTTGCGGGCGCAGGGATTGTTCCAGGCTCCATTGCAGAACATGAGTGGGCAGAACTTGATAAGAAAATGTCGACGTTACTTACGCTGATTTCTGATCATCCGCCATTGGGAGTCGCATCATGAGTCATGACCAAGCGGTGCTCAATCGAGTTTGGTCAGAAACCATATTGATTGAGCTTCAGCGATTTGGCGTTAAGCATGTTTGTATCGCTCCCGGATCTCGTTCTACGCCTTTAACTTTAGAAGCGGCAGAACAGTCCGACTTTTCCATTCATACTCATTTTGATGAGCGTGGATTGGGCTTTATGGCTCTTGGTTTAGCGAAAGCTACTCAGGAACCCGTGGCAATTATCGTTACCTCTGGTACGGCAGTGGCGAACTTATTACCGTCGGTTGCCGAAGCCAAACTTACTGGTGAAAAACTGGTGCTGCTGACAGCAGATCGTCCAGTAGAACTTGTCGGCTGTGGTGCAAACCAAGCGATAAATCAATTGGGTATTTTTTCACATCATGTTTCGGCCAGTTTGAATTTACCAAGCCCAAATTTAGCAACGTCGCTTAACTGGTTGCTGACCTCTGTTGACGAAGTGATGTTTACTCAGCAATTGCAGGGTAGTGCCGTTCATATTAATTGTGCATTTCCAGAGCCTTTGTATTCCAACGGCGCAAAAGCGGATTATCAAACCTACTTAGATTCGGTCGCCGGATGGCGAAAAGGAAGCGGCACTTATACTCAGCGTTTTAGCCATTTGTCACAGGCGAACATCCCGCCTTTTTCAGACAAAAAAGGCTTGGTTGTGATTGGCAGCTTACCGCTTGAACAAGCGAAGTCGGCGCAGGCATTTGCACAAAAGATGGGATGGCCAGTACTTGCAGACCCGCAAAGTGGTCTCAGTTCGGATTGGGCGTATTACGATGTATGGCTTCAACTTCCCGAGTTCGCAAACGAGCTTGAATCTTGTGAACTTATTATCCAATTTGGTAGCCGAATCATCTCCAAACGTTTGAACCAATGGATTGATAAACAAGTATCGAAAAATCAACAAAGTAAAGACGTTCAGTATTGGTATGTCTCACCTTGTATGGACCGGAATAACCAAAATCATCTGGCGCAAATGCACTGGGTTGAGCCTCCTAAAACGTGGGTTTCTCGCATTAGTTTTGAGAAGTCAATATTTGCTGGGTGGGCTGATAGGTTAGCGAATGACGTTAAGCGAGTTCATCAACGTATCGAAGAAGCCTTCCTATCTGATTCAGCGTCTGCCATTGACGAAATTGCGTTGGCAGCAGACATCAACGAGCGCACAAAGAACGTAGATGTTTTCTTGGGTAATAGCTTGTTTGTTCGGCTTGTTGATATGTACGGAAAATTGGATGGTGTAGAGGTTTTCACTAATCGAGGCGCATCAGGGATTGACGGTTTGTTTGCTGCGGCATCAGGCGTGCAACGGGCAAGAGGTAATCCGTTACTAATGTATATCGGTGACACAGCAGCACTTTATGATCTCAATTCTCTGGCGCTATTTTCTCACAATAAACTGCCGGCGGTACTTGTTGTTACTAATAATGACGGCGGTGCGATTTTTGATATGTTGCCAGTACCACCAGAGCGCAGGACGACATATTATCAAATGCCTCATGGTTATCAGTTTGAACACGCGGCAAAGCAGTTTGGTTTGGCGTATTTGCATGTTTCTACACTGGAGCAATTCCAATCATCTGTAAAAGAGCATTTATGTCACCGCCAAGGAACGTTGCTGGTCGAGGTTCAAACCCCACCTAATCAAGCTGCTGAGACACTCAAGGCATTTAATAAGAGTCTGAATGCTTTACTTTGAACGTTTCCCTGTATTAGAAAAACACCAAAGTAGAACGTTGCCCACTTTGGTGTTTTTGCATGGTTTGCTTGGTAGCGGTGAAGATTGGCAATCATGTATCAACGCGTTACCCGAGTATGAACGTGTTACGGTTGACCTCCCTGGTCATGGGCACAGCCAATCTATTTCTTGCAGCGATCTGAATGATTGCTGCAAACTTCTTGGTTCCACACTATCTTTATTATTTCCCTCACAACAACCACTTATTTTGATTGGTTACTCTATGGGCGGCCGCATTGCGATGCATGGTATTGCCCATCAATGCTTTCCAGATCTCAATATTGCGGGCGCGATTGTTGAAGGGGGAAACTTCGGGCTTCAAACTGAGTCAGAGAAACAGGTGAGATTAGAGAATGATGCTCGCTGGGCAATGCGTTTCAAAACTGAACCACTTGAACGTGTTTTGAACGATTGGTACCAACAAGCGGTGTTTTCTTCACTAAACCATGAGCAAAGACAAACATTCATTGCGAAGCGAAGTGATAATCTTGGCTCAGCGGTGGCGAATATGTTGATGGCGACATCGTTAGCCAAACAGGCATATTTGTTGCCCTCACTGCAAAAGCAGAACATACCAGTGTATTACTTGTGTGGTGAGAAAGACCAAAAATTTAGCCAACTGGCACAACATAGCGGGTTGGCGTATCGACAAGTTGAAGGCGCTGGTCATAACGTCCATCAAGAGCAGCCCAAACAGTTTGCGATACATACCAAGCAAATAATTCAGTCTCACTTTGGTGAGAGTAACGAGAACAATGGGAATCACCATGGCTAAAACAGTAGGCATTTCTGAAGAAGAACTTTACGCTCCGGTTCAATGGAAAGATTGCGGCGAGAAATACGAGGACATTCATTACCATAAGTCTGAAGATGGTATCGCGAAAATCACCATTGCGCGTCCTCAAGTGCGTAACGCGTTTCGTCCTCAAACGGTAAAAGAGATGATTGATGCGTTGGCAGATGCGCGTTACGACTCTGGTGTTGGCGTGATCATTCTGACAGGTCTAGGTGAAGACGCATTCTGTTCTGGCGGCGACCAGAAGATCCGTGGCGACTATGGCGGCTATAAAGATGACCAAGGTACGCATCACCTAAACGTATTGGACTTCCAACGCGATATTCGTACTTGTCCAAAACCAGTGATCGCATCGGTAGCGGGTTGGGCTGTTGGCGGTGGTCACGTTCTGCACATGATGTGTGACCTAACGATTGCAGCTGACAACGCTCAATTTGGTCAAACAGGCCCTAAAGTGGGTTCATTTGATGGCGGTTGGGGTGCATCTTACATGGCTCGCATCGTAGGCCAAAAGAAAGCTCGCGAAATTTGGTTCCTATGTCGTTTCTACAATGCTCAAGAAGCGGTAGACATGGGCCTAGTAAACACAGTTGTACCACTAGCGGATCTAGAGAAAGAAACCGTTCGTTGGTGTCGTGAAGTACTACAGCACAGCCCAATGGCATTGCGCTGCCTGAAAGCTGCATTAAACGCAGATTGTGATGGTCAAGCGGGTCTGCAAGAGCTAGCGGGTAACGCAACGATGATGTTCTACATGACTGATGAAGGCCAAGAAGGTCGTAATGCCTTTAACGAGAAGCGTCGCCCAGACTTCGATAAATTCCCTCGCAACCCATAATCCGTCTAAATGAGGAGCGTGTTAGCTCCTCTGTTCCTTTTTTCCTGAGCGCCTCGCCCTCTGGGAGGCTGGTGGGATTGCTCGTCAGAACGCTCAAATATACGGCATTACATAGGACTTGAATTATGCGTGAAGCGAAAATTTATCGTTATAGCTTGCCCATGGATAGTGGTGTCATCCTACGTGACAACAAGCTAACCGAACGTGTTGGTTATGTTGTTGCGCTTTCCGAAGATGGTAAAACAGGGTTTGGAGAAGTCGCTCCTCTTCCTGGTTTTAGCTTAGAGAGCACCGAAGATGCGGGTGTTCAGCTACAAGAACAGGCGGAGCGTTGGGTAGCAGAGTTGGATGTGGATTATGCCAATATGTACCCATCGGTTGCGTTTGGTTTATCGATGGCACAACTTGAATTAGCTGGTGGTTTACCACAACAAGGTAAATACCAAACAGCGCCACTATGCACTGGCGACCCAGATGAGCTCATTCCAAAGCTGAACGAAATGGAAGGTGAGAAAGTCGCTAAGGTGAAAGTTGGACTTTATGAGCCAATTCGCGATGGCATGCTTGTGAACCTTTTTCTTGAATCAATCCCTCAATTAACGCTTCGACTCGATGCCAATCGCGCTTGGACACCAGAAAAAGCGCAGCAGTTCGCTAAGTACATTGCTCCGTCTCTGCGTCAACGAATCACGTTTCTAGAAGAGCCGTGCCGCTCTCCTGGCGATAGTCTCTCTTTTGCGATTAATACTGGTATTGCTATCGCTTGGGATGAAACATTGCAAGATGCGGTTCGTCGTGAAGATTTCCGTCTTGAAGATCTAACTGGTGTGAAAACGATCATCATCAAACCCACACTCATTGGTTCAGTGGATTTTTGTATTACACTGATAGAGAAAGCGAAGTCACTGGGGATGAAAGCAGTGATTAGCTCGAGCATTGAATCCAGTCTCGGTTTAACTCAATTAGCGCGCTTTGCCCAATGGCAGTTGCCTGATGAAGTTCCAGGTTTGGATACGATTGGCTTATTCAAAGCTCAGCTAGAGCAGGGCTGGCCTAAGTGTGAACTTCCCGTTCTTCCTCTAAAAGACCAGGAGATTGTGTGGCATTCTGCGTAGACAATATTGCGAAGGCACCATGGAAATATTGGGCTCAAACGAGCCCTTTTTCTATTGCACTCGAGACATCAACAGAAGTATTAAACTGGCAACAACTCTCGAAGCGTATTGACCAATACACTCACTATTTGAATGACTTGGGTGTAACTCGGGGGGATGTGCTGACTTTGGTTGGCAAGAACCAAGTAGAAACACTGTTGTTTTATCTTGCCTCCAAACAGTTAGGCGCGCTCGCTGCGCTGACCATGGAACAACCACTAGATAAGTTGCAGAGTAAGCTTGCTACACTTTACAGGCCTGATCAAACTCGGTTTATCTGGTTTTCTCAGGAGTGCGCTTCGATCTTTTCTGAACATGATATACAAAAACTCAAGGCAACATTGCTTTCACCGCCTGTAGTATCACAGCAAGAGAGTGATTCGTTGACTGAAGATAGCTATCATCATGACCGGCTCGCTTCAGTAGTATTTACTTCTGGCTCTACAGGGGAGCCTAAAGCTGTGGTTCATACACATCGACAGCATCTTGCGTCTGCAGAGGGCTTGTTGCAGGAGTTCATTTTCACTCAGCAAGATGCTTGGCTGTTATCGCTTCCGCTGTATCACGTCTCTGGATTAGCGATTGTCTATCGTTGGCTATATGTCGGAGCAACACTAAAAGTCGGTTCAGGGAAACTTGTTGATGATGTTCAGGGCGTATCACACGCTTCTTTGGTTGCGACTCAGCTCAAACGGTTATTGGATGATGATGCACATTTGTCATTGACACATGTGCTACTGGGCGGCAGCCACGTTGATCACGACTTGGCACTACGAGCAACAGGGCAAGGCATTGAGACATGGTTAGGTTATGGGATGACGGAGGCGGCCTCTACCGTTACCGCAAAGAGAATTGACAGCACCAGTAATGCTGGACATGTATTGAAGCACCGTAAGATAAAATTAGTTGACCAACGCATTTTTGTTGGCGGTAAGACATTAGCGGCAGGGTATTTCCATCAAGGACATGTTACCCCATTTCTGGATGAGAAAGGCTGGTTTGACAGCAAAGATCTTGGCGAGTGGCAAGGTGATGAATTAAAGATAATCGGCCGTGCCGACAATCAGTTTATCTCTGGTGGTGAGAATATCCATTGTGAAGAGATTGAAGCCGCTTTGAACCAAATTGATGGTGTAGTGCAGAGTATAGTGGTTCCAGTCGAAGACGCGGAGTTTGGTCATAGACCAGTAGCTGTGATTCAGACCAATGGATTGCGCAGCAAATCGGAGTATGACCAGCATTTGCAATCAAAATTAGAGAAGTTTAAATGGCCAGTGGAATACCACGTAATGCCACAAACTCTACTAGAAGGTGGGATCAAAATTTCGCGTAAGGCAGTGAAAGAGTGGCTGCTGTCATCACTTCAGCATTAGTCAATTTTGCTATGTATTAGTCATAAAGAGAATTTCGTATCCTTATAACTCTGAATCATAATTATGCTTCTTCGTGGAGAGAAAATGCATAAGGTTCAGGATGGCAAAGCTAGTTTTAATTGCGGCAGTAGCACTACAAATTGGTATCGCGATAAGTAGTGAAGGGCTAGCCCGCTCTCTTGCAGAGCTAACGGCATTTTTGATCGCTATTGCGTTGGTCGTTATATACAAAAATAGCAAACGGGAAATGCCGTCCCCTCAACGCGATAAGCAGACCACCAATATCTAAAACAGTAACCAACTTAGAGAAGTGGTCGAAATTAACACCCACAGAGTCACACCAAACAACAGCGGCTTAGCTCCAGCTGACTTTAGTTTTGAAATTGAAATGCTGCAACCTATCAAGAACAGACATACAACCAACGCTTGCTTTGCTCCAATGAAAATGCCGTGATAGACCATTTCAAATTGAGGAAAGAAGTCGCTAAACGCGATAGCTGCACAGTACCAAAAAATGAAATAAGGGATAGCTAGTTTTTTCTTTCCATTCTCTTTTTGGCCTCTTGAAAAGATGACGGCACTGATCAAAGCAACAGGAATGATCCATAAAGCGCGCGCGAGTTTCAATGTTGTTGCCGTCGTTAGTGCTTCTTCCCCATAGGCCGAGGCAGCCCCGACAACAGAAGATGTGTCATGAATGGCAATCGCAGCCCATGTGCCAAACGTGTGTTGATCTAGCCCTAAAGCATGTCCAATCACAGGAAACACAAAGAGTGCAATGGAGTTCAGGACAAACACTGTTGCCAGTGCTAATCCAATCTGCTCGTCTTTCGCTTTAATCGCCGGTGCCACAGCAGCAATTGCGCTACCACCACAAATTGCAGTACCTGATGAGATTAAGTAAGCGGTTACTCGCTCCAATTTAATTACCCTGGCAATGAGAGTGCCCATGATCAGTGTGCCTGTAATAGTGGCGATGATCAGGCCGATACCATCCGATGTGACTGTAAGTGCTTGCTCAAAGTTGATGCCAAAGCCTAAGCCAATAATCGAGTAAGACAGCAGCTTTTTAGTAAAAGAAGCGATGGGCAGCTCGGAAGGCACAAAACCAAAACTTGCGAGTAGAAAACCGATAACTAGAGCAATGGGAGAGGAGGCAAGAGGGGTTAGACAAAAAAGTAACGCCAATCCAAACAGGAGGTAGTTTCTATTCAAGGTTTTTATTCGCTGTTGTGAATGAAAGGGAGAGTATATCGCACTGGGTGTGGTCAGTTTGTCTTAATGATTTGAACACATGTTCAGTTATCCTAAACATGTGTTCAAGTGTATTTATCGCCAGTCGCCTCTAAGTTGATGCACTTTATCGAACATTGTTTTTGCCGTTGCTTCATTTGGTGGCACCGGTTGTCCTGCCTCAATTTCTAGCTTTGACCAAAATCGAGTCGGTAAGCCACAGCATGCGTGACCTTTTGCGCGGCTGAAATAGCTTCCCCATAATCCTTTTAGTGCAACAGGTATGACAGGTACTGGGCTACGACGTAGAATGATATCAATACCGCGCATGAATTCATTCATTTCACCATCTGAAGTTAATCTTCCTTCAGGGAAAATACAGACGATATGACCTTCGCTTAGCGCGGCTTCCACATCGTTAAATGCACGTCTGATAGAGCTTCTGTTACTCGCTGAAATTGGAATTACCCCAGTTCGACGTAAAAAGCGCCTTAATGGAGGTAGGTTGGCGTAATCTTCCTCCATCACAAAACGAATCAACCTTGGGCATACTGCACTAAGTAGCAATGCATCCATGTAGCTTACATGATTACATACAATCAATGCCCCACCATGCTCGGGTAGGTTGTGTAGATTCTTATGCTTAACTCGATAGATGGTGTGCGTAAGCATCCACATGACAAAGCGAACTACAAAAATAGGTATTTGCAAAAAGATGTAAGCGGCAACTAAGAAATTTAAAATGGCTAACAATGCAAACAGCTGAGGAATTGTCATCTTGATTACACTTAGGCACACAATACCCAAGACAGCGCTGCCGACCATAAACAGAGAGTTAAAGATGTTGAGCCCTGCGATGACTTGAGCACGTTCGGTTTCCTTTGCTCGATGCTGCATTAATGCGTAAAGCGGCACGATAAACAAACCGCCTGAAGCGCCAATCATCAATAGGTAGAAAAATAATGGCCAAAAAGGCTCATATCTAAAGAAGTCTACAAAGTTATGGAAAATAGGTAGATCATTGGGAATGGAAGTGGCCATTAGGTACCCAAATACCGTAATGCCAAAGGCACCAATTGGCACAATACCGACTTCGATACGATGGTTTGAGATCCAATTGCAAAGTAGCGACCCTAGCGCGATACCAATGGAAAATAGAGCGAGCAAGAAAGACACCGCACTCTCGGTGCCATTTAGGTAAATCTTAGTGAAATTCGGGAATTGTGTTAGATATGCGGCGCCTAAAAACCAAAACCAGCTTATTGCCATTATGCATTGAAAAACAACTCGATCGGATTTGGCGATAGAGAGCGTGTGTTTGGTTTGCTTGTATGGTTGCCAACGAAAAGAGAGATTGGGCGCGCTGGCGGCTGCAAAGGGGATTGAGCGGCTCGACAAGTAGCCTAACAATGCGAAGATCACGACACAAAATGCGGCAAGGTATTTTGCGTTGTCTGCAGAGGCTATAATCCCAGCGCCTAAGGTGCCAATAAGGATGGCGATAAAGGTACCAGCTTCAACAAGAGCGTTGCCGGGCACTAACTCTTTAGCATTTAACTTTTGAGGCAAAAGGGCATATTTAACTGGGCCAAAAAATGCTGACTGTGTGCCCATTAAAAACAGTAGCAATAAAAGCACACCATAACTTTCGGTTATGAATCCGATGGCACCCAAGAGCATGATGGCTATTTCAAATAGTTTAACCTTACGAATAAACCATGACTTTTCATATTTGTCGGCTAATACGCCAGCGGAAGCAGAGAACAGAAAGAACGGTAGAATGAACAAGCCTGCCGCAAGGTTGATGAACAAATTGCTCGAAATAGGTAGTGCACTGGAGCCAGCGAATGCGACAAACAACAGCAAAACGTTTTTAAAAATATTGTCGTTGAAAGCGCCAAAAAACTGAGTAATGAAATAGGGCAGGAACTTTCTCTGCGTAAGTAAGGACGGCTGTCTGTCGGATGACATGGATAATCCTTTGTTACCAGTTCGTGAGGTAGTTAGAAAGAAGATTACTGATCAATTCTTTGCCATCAATCGGTTCACTAGAGAAAAACTTATCATCAACACTGAGTAAAGTAATGCCATGTACGCCAGACCAAAGGACTCGACTCGCTTGAATCACTTCGGATTCAGTACGATGTGGTGCGATTTGAGCCAATAGTGACTCTAGCATTCCCGTCATACCATCGATACGTTTGGCATGCCATTCCGGAAGTTCTGCTCCATTCATGTTGTGTTCGAACACTAACTGCCAACGGTATGGGTGTTTTTGAGCAAAATCGTGGTAGCAATAAGCGAGTTCAAAAAGCGCTTGATGGGAGTCTTTACTGTCATTAGTCGCTTTGCGTGCTTCTTGAGATAACTCATCTAAAGTTTGAGCGACAACATGAAGCAACAACAAATTATAATTACCAAAAACATTTACCAATGTGCTTGGCACGTAACCAATCATGTTAGCGATTTTACGAAGACTGAGTTCGTGGTAAGAATTCTCATCTAAAAAGTTTTTGACCGTTGTTAACGTCAAATTCACTAACTCTTCTCGGGTGTGATCGTTTCTGCGCGCCATACTCTCAAACTACTTTATTGAACATCGTTCAATATGATAGTCAGCTACCTATTAACCGTCAACAAGGCAATGTGTCCAAGTGCCCTCAAGGTGTAGGATTCTGAGCTGTGTCACTGATTCTAATTCAAGTAAAACAATCTGGAGTATTAGTGAACTTATTCCATACTTTTTTTACATTGATCAAGCGCCTTCAGCTGAATTGCAAGCAGTGTGAGCAGTCTGCATTTTTGGCAATATTCTGATACATGTCAGCTTCTATAAGCTATTTTCATCAATCGGTATACAGAGTATGATGACTTAAAAATCATCTTTGGCGTGCTACTGTTTGAAACAACGATTGTTTCGTCTTGAAAATGGGGCACTATCTTAGATAGCTAACTTTAAGGATAACGATGAAACGTTTATTTTCTATTGTTGCTTTATTGATGTTTACTGTTGCTGTAACGCCTATCGCGGAAGCGAAGAAGTTTGGTGGCAGTAAGTCTTTCGGTAAGAGCTACAAAACTGCACCAGCACCGAAACAACAGCAACAAAACACCAATACGGTCGGCAAAGATCAGACGACAAAGTCTTCAAGTAAGAAAGGCCTTATGGGTGGTCTGCTAGGCGGACTTCTTGCTGGTGGTCTACTTGCTGCATTCTTTGGCGGTGCTTTTGAAGGTATCCAGTTTATGGATATCCTAATTATTGGTTTAATTGCCTTTGTCATCTTTAAACTAATGCGCGGTATGCTAGGTGCGAAGCAGGGCAGTATGAACCAGCATCGTCAACAGCCTGCATTTGGTGGCAACGCATCTAAGTTTGAGCAACCAAACATGCAAAACTTTGAGCAACAACCAAACACAAATAATGGTGGCTTTGGTGGTTTTGGCGCTCAAACAGACGTACCACATAACTACCCACCGGGTTTTGACCAAGCAGCGTTCATTAATGGTTCTCGTGAACACTATCGAATCCTGCAAGGTGCGTGGAATCACAACCAGCTAGAAACTATTGAAGAATATGTTTCTCCAAGCTTGTTTGAAGACCTAAAAGCAGAGCGCGCGAAGCTCGACGGTGAGCAGCATACTGATGTAATGTACGTTGATGCAGAGATCGTCCGTGCTGATTACGATGCAAATAAAGCACAGCTTAGTCTACAGTTTAGCGGTCGTTACCGTGACACAGTAGAAGGTGTTGAAGAAGAAATCGAAGATATCTGGCACCTAGAGCGTGACTTGACTGCGCCTAATGCGCCATGGTTAATCGTTGGTATTCAAGGCTAGTCACCTTTAAACCGATTTAGCCACTAGTAAAAATCCCGCACCCCCTGCGGGATTTTTTGTATCTATCATTTATATTTCTTGTACGTGCTTTTATACAAACATCACTAATTGAGTCCGCTTGATAACTTTTGCTCTAATTTTGCGAGCCCCCTTTTTCTAGTAAGTCCTCAAGTGTTTTCCTAGTTATATTGAACATTCATATTAAGGCCATACGAACTAACAAAATCAAAATAGCTAGTACATTGTTTGTAGGGTAAAGATCTGCTCCTCAGCCTTTTGTTTGTGGAGTTTCACATGGGGTTGGTTGCTTTAGTGAGATTGAGTATAGGTTATACCAATCGTAGTAAATAACTGGTCATTCTAGCTTGTTAAAATACTCGATAACTGCGTTGCAATTTTTGATTGCAGAATAACTACTTATCGAAAAATTGCGCCTTGTTCTCAAGCATTTTCCCTACGCTATTTCTGATCACTTATTTACTG